>PXAI01000269.1 GCA_003567135.1 Balneolia bacterium
AGGGCAATATCATGCGGAGCGAAACTCCAGAGGATATTTTCCTCGGTCCTGATTTTCCCAAGGCTGAGACGATTCGAGTACATGTAGCGTAGATCCCCGATCTCGCCGGAGCTAATCATGCTTCGGAGTTTTAAAAAAGCAGGGTGATATTCAAGCACATGACCAACCATTAGCGCAAGATTATTTTCTCCTGCCAGTGCCTTCAGTTCCTCTGCTTCTTTTACTTTCAGGGCGATTGGCTTTTCACAAAAAACATGAAGCCCTGCATTGAGGGCTTCTTTGGATAGCCGATAGTGTGTGGCGGCCGGAGTTGCAATAGCTACCCCTTTAATATGTTCAGGAAAATCATCAAAGTTGAAGGAATCCTGTACGGTAACACCGGGCGCACGTTCTACTGCATTCTTTTTTCCTTCGTCTGTTGGATCAGCGATAAGGCTCAACTGATTCAGTTCATAGAGATTTCGGGCAATGTTTTTCCCCCAATAACCACAGCCTATAAGTGCAATCATTTAATAAAGTTTACCTGTTTAATTTTTCCTGATTCGTAACTTTGAATAATAGCGGAAGATTTGTCTCATATCTTCTGAGCCGGTTCAGCTTCTTCGCTGTGGTAATCTCTGTAATATCCATACTTGTCCCTGTAAAGCGCATTGGATACATAATAACCTGATGCTTTCTGCGGATCAAAATCAATCAGTGAAGTTCCGATTATGCTTGCCTTAATACTCCTCAGACTTTCAAGAATATGAGATATTTCCTCGGTTTTTGTTTGGTTGAACCTTACGGCTACCACCACGCCGCTTGCTTGCCGTAGTAAGGGTGCTGAATCCGAAATTATCCCATAAGGCGGGGTATCAATCAGTACGTGATCGTACTCGCCGGCAAGTTTTTCCAGAAGTTCATACATCTTCCGGCTGTTATTCACCATTCCGGGGCTCGGTGGCTGAGGGCCGGCAGACATAATATCCAGATTATGAACCACGGTTTCACGAAGCGCGTCTTTTAGCTCAGCCTTATCAAATAGTACATCTACCAAACCGGGCTGCTTGGAAAAACCAAACATTCTGTGAACCCTGGGGCGGCGCAGATCACAATCAAGAATCAGAACTTTTTTGCCCGTTTCCGCCAGCGCAATGCCAAGGTTTGAAACCAGCGTGGTTTTACCCTCACTTTTCCCGCAGCTTGTTACGGCAATTATACTCATTTTCCCGTCCGGCTGAGAAAACACGATATTGTTCAATATCCTGCGATAGCTGTCAGATACGTACGAAAGAGAATCGAGTAAGGTTATCAGCTCTGTACTGACGTTTCGCCCTTTTACGCTTACCGTCTTTTTATCCTTACCCAGCCTTTCAATAGCATCCTTCATGTTCGGAACCACGCCTAATACCGGGTAATTGTAATCTTTTAGCTTATCAATACTGGTAATTTCAGTAATGGTCATTTCACGGCCAAACGCCAGGCCGAATGCGATGAACAATCCGCCAAAAAAGCCAATGAGTGTAATAAGATGTACGTTCGGTGAAATAGGAAACCCCGGGATTCTTGGATCATCCACCACTCTCCCGAAACCCATTTGAGTCTGTTCCCAAATTGTCAGGTCGGCAATTTGAGTATTAACCGCCATATATAAGTTTTCAGCAACCTGAAGCTGTCTTTGTATCTTCCTGTGATCAAGAATTTTTTGCGGTAAGTCTGCAAACGTAGCTTTATGCTCCTCAAGGCGCTCCTCCATAAAGCTAATTCTGGCATCCAGTGTTTTAACCTCAATCTCTTTATCAAGTAACTGGGTGCGGACAGTCTCAATCCTGTTTGAAAGACCACCTGTAGGGGCATCTATAAAACTAATGTGGGACTCTCTGGCTAATAGCTCTTCAGATTTTCGCTCAATCTCGTGCTGGAGATTTGCTATTTGTCTGTCAATTCTTACAAGTTCAGGCTCGAGCTGCGGGTTATTTTCGAGCTGCGGATTTTCAGACAATATGATAGTTCTTTCAAACTGTAATTCCCCAATTCTTGCAATAAGCAAGTTAAGCTGAGGTGCGGTGGCCTGTGAAAGTTGCTCAGATAACCCTGGCTGATACTGCTCAAACTCAGATATGAGATTGTTTCTGTTTTCTGCTATAGCGGCTCTATTGATACGTGCCATCTCAATTTCTGTCTGAAGAGATGTCAGGGTAGATTCGACATTTTGCACACGATTTTCCGGCATCACCAGGCTTTCACTCTCCATATACTCTTTGTACGTGAGCTCCTGCTCGCTCAATAGCTGCCCTACTCGTTCACGCTCGTTTCGCAAAAAACGAATCCCATCCGTAAGCCGCTCGCGATTTTGCATTGTCGAAACACGCATGTAAGTATGCTGTATCACAGATACCATTTCCCTTGCCTCGAGGGGTGATTCGCTTTGAAAAGAAACACTCAAAACCGGCAGATCACTTTCAGACTGCCTTACAATCATACCTGATCGTATTCTGTTTACAACCTGGTCAGCTGATGCATCCGATGTGCTTTCTTCAGAAATGTTCAGGAGTAGTGGAAAAACTTCCCCGTTAGGCATGTAACGCTTCTGCATTACACTATCAGCAAGATGCTCGGCAAACTGTCGTGAGTTGAACTGAAAAATTTCGCTTGATACATCAGTACCCCTTCCGAGCCCAAAACTTGTACTTAAAAGACTGGACAAATCACCGGACGTGTAATAATATCCTTGCCCAGATTGGGCACTCGCGATCATAAGTGTTCCCTGGCTCTGGAAGATCCTTGGCAGGGTGGTACTATACCAGTATGCGAGTCCACCACCGGTAAGTGCAAATAGCACGATCAGATACTTGTACTTGCTTAAAATCTCAAGCAGCCGTGCCGGACTAAACGCCTCCGATTCGTCCTCATCCTCAAACCCCGAAGTATCAGGTACGTACGCAAATTTTGGCGCATGTCCGTTACCATAATATCCATTACGGCCGGAGGATTCATGCGATCCGTCGTTATCGAAGTTTTTTGAAGACATGTTCTACGAGATAAGTTGAAATTTAAAATACTCTAAATTGAAACAAAACCGAAACAAAGAGCCCTGATGAATGCAAACTGGTCTGAGTATATAACCGCATACTTTAAGTTGGTTGATACTTTTTAGTTATCAGGACTATCGATTCCGTCTTATGCACAGCTTCGCCTGGTGAGTCCCATTAATGAGGACAAAAAAAAGCACTTCTGATTTTAAACAAGTTTTAAATATACGGTATGAATCCGGCTCAGTAAAGCCAAGTTTTACAAGCGTACAATGGGGATTTGTAAACGGTGTATTGCCATGTAATTATTACCCTGTCGTTTACTGACAACTTCAGAGAACTATCTACAAATTTTATTTCGCGCAATTTCCTCCGTTAAATCTCAACTAAATTTATAGTTTAAGAAGGCAATCTGTGTATAAAAAAAGCCCTCCTGCGATAGAAGGGCTTAATTTAAAAATTCGATCTTTTTGGCCTATTTACTTCTTAGTTTTTTCCAGGCATAGGCGCCACCAGCAGCTGCTAAAAGAGCAACACCACCATCAATAGGAGTTTGTGTTGGTGGTTGCGGAGGCGGAGGCGGAGCCTGAGCAGAAAGCAGTTCCGGAACGAATAGTACCGCAATGACGATGAAAATTAGAATAAAAACGTATCTCATAAATCGGGTCTTTGAATCTGCAAACAGTAAATGTTGTAAAAATCTTGGATATTCACGCGTATTTGTACAGTACGCAACACCTATAAATATCAGGAGAATTCCGAAAACCACAAAATCTTTTTTTATTTATTTTGTGACTCCAAATATTTGTCTTTACTCACAAAACAAGTGTTGTGTGAGTAAGAACATACTATTCTATTTAACCAATACCATTTTTCTTGTTAATATTTTCCCGCCGGACTGTAATCTGTACAGATAAACGCCGCTTGCGAGCCTATCAGCATTAAATGTTACGGTGTGTGTGCCGGCAGGCTGTGTAGCCTGAACCAGCCTGGCTACACGCTGACCTGTTGTATTGTAAACATCCAGCGTTGTTTCTGCGCTTTCCGGCAGGTGGTACCTGATTACGGTTGACGGATTGAACGGGTTCGGATAGTTCTGATCCAGCGCAAGCTGCTCCGGCAACTCTGACGGAGCTTCACTGCCGGAAGCCGTCTCCTGCCTGAATATGAGCTCGAAGCGCACATTTTCCGGGCTGGCTTTGGCAACGGGAGTTTGCTTTTTAAAAGATTCTACGGCTCTTGCTCCCTTTTCAGGTTCGAGCATAAAACTGTAGCCGGCGTGATCGGTCAGGTTTATTTTCCCGCCTGTAACAATATCCTTCAGAACCACTTCCCATCCCTCCGGCAGGTTTGTGCCGGATAGAAGGCTGATCTCAGCTTCTCCCTCCGTAAAGATTCCGTTTTCTACCGTTTCAGCGTTCAACGGAACCCGCAGCTCTTCTGAGAAAGTCAGCGGCAGGCTGTTTATCAGTAGCGGATTACTCTCCGCAATCGTGTACAGCGAAGTATATGAGCTGCTGAGCGGCGTCAGGTAATACGCATTGTTTCTGTCGTGCTGATCGCTGTACGATTCGGCAAACCGAAGTATGGTTCGGGATTCTTTGCCGTTTGCGCTCAGGTTGAGCATCATGGAATAGATTTCTTCCGTATTGTTAAGATGAACCGTTGACTCGGTGGTTCTCACATCCTCACCGGCAATTAGCTCAGCACTACCCGACTCTGTTCTGACAAAGAATGCCTGAAACGGCGCAATTGTTGTTGACCCCAGCAGCCCTGTCTCAGCATCAGAATCATCTCCCGTGGCATCAAACTGATTTTCTTCGGGATTCCATACATAGGCAAAACTGTTGATATCGGTTTTAGTCCAGCCGGATGATGCCCAGTCGAGCGGTACGGAAAACGGATTTCCAAGCAGATTCCAGCCTTCGCCGCCGTCAGGAGTGAACGTGAGATCGAAGTCATAGGAGCCGGCTGTAAACGTATTTTGTGATCCGGTTATGGAAAACGGTATATCAAAGTCTATGGCGGTATCGGGATCATCGCGGTCTTTTCGTTCGTAAACATAGACAATCATACCTTTACCAGGGGTAAAAACGTTTGCCTCCGGTGCTTTATACCGGCTGTCCGGATCTGTTTCGGTTTCATCGAAAATCAAAACATTAGCATTGGACGCACCCGCCTGATCTGATCCCGGAAAGCCCTGAGTCCAAAGTGGCTGAAGTAGTCCGCCGTTACCCGCTATTGCGCCGGCAACCGGTGAACTGATGCCCACCCATCTTGAGTGATCTGAGAGCAATCTTTCAAAGGTTATTTCCGGGTTGGATGCGGAGTTATTGAGGTAGTAGGCGTCGGAGGCAAGTATGAGCTCTCCGTCATTCACTACGGTTCCGCTTTCGAAGGTCAGTAAATTAGTTACCGTAATTTCTGAATCCTCTTCAATCGTAAACGTTCCGGAGGATTTTTCGACTATTACATTGTAGTAGCCAGGATTTGATTGTGACTCAAACCCCTGTTCGCCGGTTCCGTTGAAAACCAGCGTTGAGGTTCCGGTATCTGTATCAGATGTTGATGTATTCACAAAATCTCCGCCGATGAACAGCGTAACATCATTCATAAAGAGATCCCGCTCAGAGGTCATCTCCAAAACTAAATCACCTTTAATGACGATTTCCTGGTCAAAGTCAGAGCTGTCTCTGAATCGTGGGCGCGCGTTTCCTGACGTCCGGATGATCAGATGATTCAGCTCTCCGGCAACCTTTTCAAAGTCATTTGATCCGCCTGAGGCTTCCAGTATTAATGTACCGGTGAGATTGTAATTTTCTGCACTACCCTCATGAATGAGTTCATCTCCGTATATAATCGTGTTACCGTTGTCTTCAAATCTCACTCCGCTGCCCGATGCGTATACCTCAAAGTTATTCAGCATCCTAAGTGGTAATGACTCTTCATGCACCGAAAATGTACCTGTAGATTTTTCAACAACCACGTTAAAGAATTCAATCTCTTCTTCCAGGCGAATCACCTGATCTCCCGTGCCGTTGAATATAAAATCGTTTTCAACTTCGGTAAAACTGCCGCTAAAGCCTTCCTCAACCGTTAAGTTTCCGCCGATCTCTACAACTCCATCATAAAAGCGAAGATCAGCTATTACACCTGACTCAACGGTCAGATCTCCGCCAATCCGAACACCCTGCCTGAATCGATACTCTCCGCCGTCATCGTTGGGTGCCTGTACAATTACATTGCCTAATCTTGCTACAGCAGCTTCACTGTTTCCGCTCCCGCGAATATTAAAGTTATTGTCGTCTCCGGCTCCGTTAACAACATTTTCAATTTGATCGGCGAGTATTAAGGTTCCTGTAAAACTGTAATTATCTCCTTCACCTTCAATATTTACGCTGTTTCCTGCATAAATGGTCTGTCCGTTATCTCTGAATTCGGCCGTGCCGGTTACATTAAGGTTTAGCTGGCTGTCTGAAGAAAAATCAGTACCGCCATTAGAATCGTTCAGCTGAAAAATACCAGATGACTTAACGACGTTGAATTCATAGGATCTGAAAAGATTTCCGTTACCTGAAAGCGTTTGATCCCCTGATCCCGTGAAAAAGACATCGTATTCATCAAAACCCCGCGACTGAGGCATGGTTACAGAGCCATTCAGGGTCATATCACCATTTATTACAAGATCTCCGGTACCTGAAAAAACGGGTGATATATTATTAAAAACAAGGTTTCCAAATGTTGCATAAGGTATCTCAACTGCAGCCCCTGTAAATTCTACGGTTGAATTTTCCTCCAGGTTACCCATATCCGGTATATCAGAAACCTGCAATCTCAATGTTCCGTTGTTGTTAACATTTACTGATCCGGTGAGCGATGCATCCAGAATAAATGTAGTCCCGTCATCAACTGTTACAGACGATGCTATTCCCGAAACAGTCCATGGTGAGCTTAGTGTTACTGAAGGAGTATTGCCTACTATAAAAATCTGGTTATCTGATACAAAATCATCTGGCTGGCTTCCACTTCCGTCGGTATTCCGGCCCCAGGAGGATTCATTTGCAACATCCCCAGATCCGGAGTAATAAAAAGCCGTAATTCCTGAAAACGGATCGCCTTCGAGGGCTATATTATTAAACGTGATTCTGTCTCCGGAATCAGCAGTCCCATCGGTTACATCAAACCGAATCCTGACTTTGAAGTCTGGATTATTTTCTGCTGATTCGATCCCTGTAAAATCTACCGTATATAGCTGATACACGTCCGTTTGGAGTTGCTGCGTCGTTTCAGATGCACCAAGTCCGGTGGTAACCCAGTCAGGCTCACCCGAATTGACCGAATAATCTATAAGAAGGTTCTGCCCTCCGGCATCTTCATCCATTGCCGCAAACGTCAGAAGTATATTTTCATATCCTTCTGTTGACATATTAAGAATCAACTTGTTCTCACGCCCGTTATCTGTAAAAGGCTGTTTTACTTGCATCGCACGAATGTTACCTGCATCACCATACTCTATATCATTATTTCCCTCCGGACGATAGTTAAGCGAGGTTGCTTCTCCTCTTCTCTCCATCGAAGCCCTGCGCCAATCCGGGTGAGATGAATCGAACGGATAACCCTCAAGAGCCGACTGAAACTCAATTTCCCCTGTTGAATTTTCAGAAAAAACTGCATCTATGGTTTCCAGAGGTGTATTGTTGGGTAAATCCTGAAAGAAAAAGAAATGAATCAGCTCTTCACTCTGTGCATTTGAGTTTCCGGGTTTTAAAACAAAAATCAGGGAAAACAGAAGCGTCGTAAGAATGTAGATTCGTTTCATAGTGTGAAAATTTTGTATAGTTTAAAATCCGTACAAAGTATTTTTCTGCTTATTGTTGCTCATTCATTTTTGATTTACTGAAATCAGAACATATTCAACATCCATTCACCTACTGTTAAGCTATCGTTATCATATTGTTAACTTTCCGGCGCTGATCGCGCTCACTGAAAAATTTCCATCATGACCACCATCTATATACTTATTGCACTTCTTGCCGGCGGGGCCATCGCCTGGATAATCCGGGGCTATAAAATCACCGCTGATCTTGGCACATCCCCTGAAAAAATTCCGGGACTCTTGCAGGATATGAAGCAGGTCGAACAGGAACTGGCCACGGCGCAGAACACCATCAGCCAGCAAAAGGAAATGATCTGCGAACTCCGGGAAACGGAGCAGTTTTTGCGGAAGCAGCACATCGGGGCAGAAACGCAGCTTTCGGAGGCCAGAACCGATCTTCGTAATCTTCGCGAGAAGCTGGAATCGCAGAAATCGGAGCTGGAAGCGATGAATCAGCGGATGCAGGAGCAGTTCAAAAATCTGGCGAATGATATTCTTGAGGAGAAATCGAAGCGGTTTACCACGCAGAACAAGGAGCAGATTGATCAGATCCTGAAACCGCTGAACCAGAAAATTTCCGATTTTGAAAAGAAGGTGGATAACACCTACGAAAAAGATGTGCGCGACCGCACCTCCCTGAAAGAGCAGATTTTCCAGCTTACGGAACTGAACAAGAAAATGAGTCAGGATGCGAATAATCTGGTCCGGGCTTTGAAGGGTGATCAGAAAACGCAGGGAACCTGGGGCGAGATGATTCTGAAACGCGTTCTTGAGCAGTCGGGTCTGCAGGAAGGGCGTGAATATGAGGTTCAGGAAAGCCACTCAAACGAAGAGGGAAAACGGCTTCAGCCGGATGTGGTGGTTCACCTCCCCGAAAACCGCTATCTGGTTATTGACGCTAAGGTTTCCCTCACTGCCTACGAACGTTTCAACAGCGCTGAAGAGGAGGCCGACCGGATTCTGGCGATGAAAAATCATCTCTCATCCATCAAAAAACACTATCAGCAGCTGGCGCAGAAACGGTATCAGGATATTTACGAAAACCGTTCGCCCGACTTTGTGCTGATGTTCATCCCCGTTGAGCCGGCGTTCAGCCTGGCGATGATGAAGGAGCCCGATCTTTATCAGGATGCGTTTTCGCGCCGCGTGGTGATCGTCAGCCCGTCGACGCTGCTGGCCACGCTGTTTACGGTGGCGAATATCTGGAAGTACGAAAACCAGAGCCGGAACGCGCGGGAAATCGCCGCGGAAAGCGGAAAACTGTACGACAAGTTTGTGAATTTTGTGGATGATCTGCAGAAAATCGGCACCCATCTGAGCCGGACGGAATCCGCATGGACCGACGCGATGAAAAAGCTGAATACGGGCCGCGGAAATCTGGTGAGCAAGGCGGAGAAAATCAGGGAGATGGGATCGGATGCATCCAAAAAACTGCCCGAAACGCTGCTCGAACAAAATGATGAGCTGACCGACGCTCCGGAAAAATCGGAAGCCTGAGCAGATGAAAGCATCCGGCGACGCCATTTCTGTTGAATCAAAACTGAATATCCAAAAGGATGCTCTCATCCGGCGGCTTTACGCCAACGACGCCTCGATGTATGAGGAGATTCCGGAGGGTGTCTGTTTTCCGAAAAACGCAGAAGATTTGCAGGCGCTCGTCAGAAAATCAGCACGGGAAGGATTTCCCATCACTGCGCGCGCGGCCGGCACCAGCCTGGCCGGACAAACTACCGGCAGCGGAGTCATAGCGGACGTTTCGCGGTATATGACGAATATCATCAAAATCAACGCGGAAGAACGGTATGCGGATGTGCAGCCGGGCGTGATCCGTGACTCGCTGAACCGGCAGGCGGCACACTTCGGGCTCCATTTTGCGCCCGATACATCCACCACCAACCGCTGCATGCTGGGCGGCATGATCGGCAATAATTCCTGCGGCTCCTACTCGCTGAAATTCGGAACCACGCGCGAGCATATCATCCATATCGACGCCATTTTGTCTGACGGCTCTCATGCGCGATTTGAGCCGCTGAATCCGGATCAGCTGGTGGAAAAAATGCGTCTGGATTCGCTTGAGGGTGAAATTTACCGGAAGATCATTCCCCTGCTGAAGAAAAACGCGGAGGCGATCCGAAGGCATTTCCCGCATCCTGAGGTGAAGCGCCGCAATACCGGATACGCGCTCGACCGCCTCTGCGAAATGGAGCCCGTCACGCCCGGCGGACGCACGTTCAATCTGGCCGAGCTGCTTTGCGGAAGCGAGGGCACGCTGGCGCTAACCGCATCCGCGCGCGTAAAGCTCACACCGACCGATCCGCACCGGTGCCTGCTCATCCCCCATTTCCGCTCGCTCGATGATGCCATGAAGGCCACCGTCGAAGCCGTAAAACACAGTCCCGCCACCGTTGAGCTGATCGACGATATCATCCTCAATGCCACAAAAAACAATCTTGAGCAGCAAAAAAACAGATTTTTTATTGATGATGACCCCGCCTGTCTCCTTCTAATCGAATTTTCCGGAAATGATCCGGCCGAACTTGAAAAGCGGGCTTCAGAACTGCGTCGGAAACTTACTGCGGATCATGCCGCTTACGCCGCGCCGTTTTTTGCTCAGGAAGATCAGATCGGGAAAGTCTGGGAGCTGCGAAAAGCCGGGCTGGGACTGCTGATGGGATTATCATCCGATTCCAAATCCCCGACGTTCGTGGAGGATACGTCGGTGCGCGTTCAGGATCTGCCGGAGTACATCCGGGAATTTCGCGGAATCCTGAAAAAGCACGAAGTTTCCTGCGTTTTTTACGCCCACGCTTCGGTTGGCGAGCTGCATTTGCGTCCGGTTATAGACCTGAACTCGGAAGCGGGAATCCGTAAAATGAAAGCCATTGCGGAGGAGGTCGCGGATCTGGTTGCGTCGTATCGAGGTTCACTTTCCGGCGAGCACGGAGACGGGCGCGCGCGGTCGCCGTACATCAGCCGGGTAATTGGCGAAGAGATGATGCCGCATCTGGAAGAAGTAAAACGGATTTTTGATTCTGAAAACCGGTTTAATCCGGGAAAGATTACGGCGCCGAAACCGATCGACGATCAGCTCAGGTATTATCCCGGAAAGCCTGAGGTTAAGGCGAAAACGGTGTTCAACTGGCGTGAAGAACGGCGATTTGCTGACGCGCTGGATCGCTGCAACGGCGCCGGCGTATGCCGGAAGCGGGCGGAAAGCGGCGGCACGATGTGTCCTTCGTACATGGCCACGCTGGATGAAAAAGACTCCACCCGGGGCCGCGCAAACGTGTTTCGCCAGGTTTTCCGCAGCGGGAAAGACGGCTTTGATAATCCCGAGCTGCACGAAGCGCTGAAACTTTGCCTGAGCTGCAAAGCGTGCAAATCTGAGTGTCCGGCCAATGTGGATATGGCCAAAATGAAGGCGGAATTTATGCAGGGCTGGCTCGACCGCAACGGATTTTCATTTGCAGACCGATTCTGGTCCAATCCGTTTCCGTGGCTGAAACTTGGCGCAAAGTTTCCCGGAATTTCCAACTACATGAGCAGGCTTCCTGCGGTAAAATTCCTGATGGAAACCTTCGCCGGCGTGCATCCTTCGCGCAACCTTCCTGCATTTGCCGAAACCACGTTTGAAGAGTGGTGGCAAGAAAACGAAAAGAGTACAGCTCCCTCATCATCAGAAAAAAAACTCCCCGACGTGCTGCTGCTTGTCGATCCGTTTACCAATCTGCATCAGCCCGGACAAGCTATTTCCGCGTGGAAAGCCCTTAAGAAACTTGGCGTCCCTCTCAGAAAACTGCTCATTGCGCACACCGGCCGGACGATGATCTCGGGCGGAGCGCTGCGTCAGGCGCAGGATCACCTTACTGATCTTCTCAGGATGCTCAAACAGCGCACCGGCAAACAAACGATGATCGTCGGCCTGGAACCCTCCGAACTGCTGACCCTCCGCGATGAGCTCACGGATTTGTGCCATGAAGAAGATCTTGAAGCCGCGCAGGATATTTCGTCACGGACGCTGCTTTTTGAGGAGTTTGTGCATCGTTTTGTAACGCCGGAAGATGTTTCGCCAAGTCGGAAAAACAGACCGCGGAAAGTCGCGATTCACGGGCACTGCTACGTGAAGGCGCTCACCGGAACCGGCGCGCTCCAAAGCGCGCTTGAGCTTTTCGGATATGAGGTCACCGAGCTAAAAACAGGCTGCTGCGGCATGGCCGGAAGCTTCGGTTACCGAAAGGAAACGTACGACGTCTCCCAAAAAATCGGCGGGCTCACGCTTTTCCCCGCGCTCAAAAACCTGGATAAGGAGACGATCGTTTGCACGCACGGCTTTTCGTGTCATCACCAGATTGTGGATAAAACGGGACTTGAGGTGAGGCATCCCGCGGAGATGATTGGGGATATAATTTGAAGATTTGAGGTTTGAGGGTTTGAGGATTCGGGGAGCCGGTGATGGTGCCGGGCCCGTCGGCGGCGAAGGTAAACGATGGCGCGATATCAACTCGGGCCTTTTCAGAGAATCTTCGGTACCCCCCGGGTTACGAGTCCTGCGCTGGTCGCTTCGGGCTCTTCACCCGGGGTTACTGGTGTTTCACCCCTTCGGGGTTGAGTCTGTCAACTACGTTTCTCCCGAAATCAACGCCGCTCATAACCCGGGGTTACAAACGTGATGCTCCAACCGGAGCAAGTTCTGCGACCGGCGATTGTTCAGCCATCCGAAAGGAACTGCAGATTAGCATTACCACATCACCGTTCAGCTAACGAAAAACCCCGATAGGGGTTAAACGAAAGTAAGCCCGGATCGCATCCGGGCCTTACTGGATCGCGACGAAACACGCGACCCTGATAAGGGTCGAACTTCCGGGGTGGCTAACGCTTCGGGATCAGTGATAGCACCAGGCCCATCGGATGCAAAAGTGAGCGATGACACGATTTGAACTCGGGCCTTTTTTAGTGAGTCTTCGATACCCCCGGGTTGCGAGCCCTGCGCTGGTCGCTTCGGGCTCTTCACCCGGGGTTACAAACGTGTTGCTCCATCCGGAGCAAGTTCTGCGACCGGCGATTGTTTGGGATCCAAAAAAACCTTCGGGGTGAGGTCTTTGAACTACGATTTGTGACCAACTGGCGTCCGGGATGTCGAAAACAATCTGAAATCGCCAATCGCACGTCACAGATCTGCAATCGGAATCCCCTCGATGGCTCACTTCGTACCTTGCTTGTTAACTTGGTTTGTCCAAGATTGATGCCTGGCGGGATTGGATGTGGTATTCGGACCGGAAGCCAATAATGACAGTTATTCATTCGTTTTGTAGTTGCTTTTTATAGACTGACCTTGTTCTCTATTTTTTTAATCTTTACACTTTAACCCAAAACAACCCTCAACGCGAGTTAAACGTTATTTTCCTATATTGCTTATCTATACATCGTATTATTTACAAGAGTTTCATGGACTACAAACAATACATAGAAAGAAATCCCGAAGTGATGATGGGCAAACCGGTGATAAAAGGCACGCGGATAACCGTTGAACTCATCATGCGGAAACTGGCCGGAGGTTACTCTGTTGATGAGTTAATCGAGGCGTATCCACACCTTTCAAGGCCTCAGGTTTTGTGTGCGCTTGAATATGCCGCTGATATCATCGCCAATGATGAAGCAGTCGAAACTGTGTGATAGTATTTGATGAAAATATCGATCAGTGGCTAATCGATATTTTCAAGGGAGAAGGATTTGATATTTTATCTATCAGAGAGCAAAGCTCGGGAATTACCGATCGTGAAGTAATTGAAATTGCCGGAAAACAGAAAGGTGTCCTTGTCACTGAGGATAAAGATTTTGGTGAACTGGCCTTTTCTCATGATTTAAAAAACTGCTCAGTTATCCTCTTGCGATATCACCAAAGTGAAAGAAGAGAAATAGCCAGTTCTGTCAAAAAGGTTTTATCATATCTGGATAAAACCTCTGATCATTTTTTCTTTACCGTCTCCAAAAGAAAAATCAGAAAAAGAAGGATGTAGTGATTTTACCTTGACGTTGCTATACTTCCAGCGGGGTTGTTCAATCCGTGTTGCAGTTAGAAAAACCTGTGAGGATTTGAAGATTCGCAAGCCCGAAAAATGAGTGTGGCCGGGCCGTCTAATTGGGTATGTGCAAAATTAGATGATGGGATTAAAGTTCCAGTTTTTAAACCGCAAAACCCCGACAGGGGTTAAACAGCATTAACCCCGGATCGCATCCGGGGTACCAGACCGCGACGAAACATGCGACCCTGATAAGGGTCGAACTTCCGGGGTGGCTATCGCTTCGGGACCAGTGAAAGGACCAGGCCCATCGGATGCAAAAGTGAGCGATGGCGCGATCTGAACTCGGGCTTTTTTAGTGAGCCTTCGATACCCCGGGTTCCGAGCCCTGCGCTGGCTCTTCGGGCTCTTCACCCGGGGTTACAAACGTGTTGCTCCATCCGGAGCAAGTTCTGCGACCGGCGGTTGTTTGGGATCCAAAAAAACCTTCGCGTTGAGGTCTTTGAACTAAGATTTGTGACCAACCATCCTCCCGGGATGTAGAAATCAATCTGAAATCGCCAATCGCACGTCGCAAATCTGCAATCCAAAACCCCTCTCTCGATCGTGTTTCAGAGCGTAATTTCTTTCCGAAACTTTAACTTCCCCGCCTTTACGTAAGCGCTTTCACTTTTGTGATTTTATCCGCATCTTTTGGGCTTGCAATTCGGGTTTTTACGTCCTCAACCTTTTGATTTTAATTCATTCAAAGCTGTATGCAGTTTGCTACTATAATTCCGGTGGGTTTTAGCCGGAAATACTTTTCGTCGACAGGCTATTTCATTACTTCTGTAATTTTTGTGGTTTCGATGCTTCTGGCACCGAATCGTATTCTGGCACAGACTGTCATTGCTCAGGATGAGGCTTCGAATTACGCGTCATGGACGGACGGATCTAACGAAGGTTTTGGGTTTGAGCCGTGGACGATAACAAGTGGTACCACGGATGGCGGTTTTGCGGGTGCTTTTACCGGAAACCCGGCTGATGCCGGCATTTCAGGCATGCCCAATCCCTCATTCGGGCTTTTCGCTAATCCCGAAGGCGGTAATTTTGTAAATACCGACCGCCCGTTTGCCCAGCCTATGCTGGCCGGTCAAACGCTTAGCTTCGACTGGGGCGTAAATTTTGATTCGGACGGTCCCGGTAACAAGGGCATCATACTCTTTTCCGGCGGAACAGGCGGGGATGAGCTGATCGTAATTAACCAGGGTGGAACGGCGGAGATCACCATCAACGGTGACCCCATGTTCTCGAATTACGGCACGCAGGCGATGACGCTCAATTTCGAGGTTTCGGCACCAAATG
>PXAI01000038.1 GCA_003567135.1 Balneolia bacterium
TATCAAATCGTATCAAATCGTATCAAATCGTATCAAATCGTATCAAATCGTATCAAATCGTATCAAAAATAAAAATTCACCCTTTTTCGCTTTCATTCAACCCTAAGCGTATTGTGGCTCTAAATCGCTAAAAACCTCCCGGTACTCCCCACTGCCCGAACGGTTAAGCTTTTATTCCCTATATTCATAGACGAACAGCCCAACTCACAAAATCCCCAATCTCATGAAATACCTCCCACTCCTCATCCTCTTCGCCCTTACCGGCTGCCAGATATTTGATTCGTCGGATACGGAGCGTATTGATCCGGATTTGGTTGCCGATTGGTACATGATTAATTCTGTTTCGTCCGGCGGGCCTTCTCCGCTGGATGTTTATGTGAGGGGCTGGAGCATAAATGCTGAAGGTGAGTTAAGAACGCTGGGCGTGGTGGATTCTACCGGGGCGCTTGGCATTTTCGATCCGGGGTATAAGGTGAATATTGTGCGGGCAGGTGATGGATTTATGATGGTTGAATATACCGGCCATCCGGATGTGGCTGAAGCTGAGATGGAATATCAGGTTACGTCTGATGAGTTAGTTATTGAGCAGGGGGTTGGATTGCTCAGCGGTACGTTTCAAAGATCGCAGATTGGTAATGAGGTCGTACCGCCTGCACCGTCCTCGCTTACAGTAAAAATTGACGATGCCAACGCCCGAAATGTGAATATTGCTTATCAAATTCCCACGGCGTATGTGATCCAGACACCTGCATCCGGTTTGCATTTAACCTCTGCTTTGGGCGGCCGGAGGGTTATGATTCACATCGATCAGTATGATGGTCCGGGCACGTATACCATCGGGAAAAACCAGGGCGAGTACTTCATAATCGGGTCGGACTGGGTCCAGCCTTTTGTAACTCTTTCCGAATCTGCCGGGACCATATTTATCGACTGTGATACGGACACCTCAAGATGCTCCGGAGCATTTGAGTTTTCCACGAAAGATCCGGCAAATAGTGGGGATGAGAGCCCGGTTCTGGAGGATGGGGTTTTTGATGTGCCTTTTTTGGAGTAGGGAATTGGGAGTGTCACGGGTGGACTGAAGTCCACCGTTGTCGATAGGTTTGTAGCTGGATGGCGCTTTGGATTCCAATCGTGTCGACAGAGCCGGTTTCAACCGGCCACTGGCGAGGGAATCACCTCGGCGAAACCCCGAAGCGTTCCACGTAGTTGCGTTTGAATGTTTCGACCGATTTGTATCCGATCTTTCCGGCGAGCTCATTCAGGCGAATATCTGATGAGCGTTCGGCGAGTCTGGCGGCGTATTGCAGGCGGACTTCCCGGATGAAGGCGGCGGGTGTCATTCCGGAATCTTTCTCGATTTTCCGGTAGAAATTGCGTTCACTCATGGCGAAGGCATTGGCCAAACCTGAGGTTGAAAGCCGGGTGTCATCAATGTGTTCTAAAATGTAGTTTTTAACGCTTTCAGATAAGGACGGTTCTCCGGGCATTCCGTCATCGGGGAGTTCAACCATAAACGACTGACGCCGATTATAAAACCGTATCAGGTTTTCGATTTTCAGTTTGAGTTCCGGGGAATTAAATGGTTTTGTGATATAATCTATAATCCCGACCCGAAGCAAATTCAGCCGGTCATCCACATTGTCTTTTGCGGATAACACCACAATGGGAATCGTGGCTAATTTCGGATCTGATGCCATGCGTTGAATTAGCTCCTCGCCCGTCATTTCAGGCATCATCAAATCTGTGACCACAATATCAACCGTATTCTTCTGAAGCCAGGCCAGGGCATCGGCTCCGTTTTTGCTGGAATACACGGTTCCCAGCGTGTCTAACAGCCCCTTCACATAGGCGTTCATGTCCGAGTTATCCTCTACAAGCAACAACCGTACGTTACCGGTTAGAGTGGTTTCATGGAAAACCGGATCACTGATCTCCGTTTGATGTCCCGCAGATTTTTCCCAACCATTTACCGGATTAATGGTCAATTCAGAGTCAAGAGGCAGGGAAAGCCTGAAGCAGGCGCCTTTCGTATCATCCTCTACAACCATCAGGTCGCCATCATGTAAACGGGCCAGAGATCTGCTTAACTCCAGACCAATGCCGAGTCCTTCAACATAAGGTTTGTCAGGGGATTTAATCCGATGAAAGCGTTCAAAAATTACTTCCCGCTCCGAAACCGGGACGCCGTCTCCTTCATCCCTCACATCTATTTCAATGGTGCTTTTTTCAATGTTAATCCTCGATTCTAAAGTAATCCGACTGTGTTCCGGGCCGTATTTAGACGCATTAATAATTACATTTGACAAGATCGTACTGATTTTTTCACCATCAACGTGTACAATAGTGTTAACTGTTTTGCTGATACATTCAATTTTTTGATGCCTCAAAGCGATGAACGAAGCATTAATATCCACCACATTATGAATGAGATCATCTAAGCGATAGTTCTTTTTTTGAAGTGTTAATGTTCCCTTATCTGATTTCGACAGATCCAGAATCTGATTTACGAGTACAGTCAGGCGCCTGGCATTGCGCAAAATCAGATTTGAATCTTCTTTTGGAATCCGAATATCTTTATCAGCATCACTTTGACTCGCTGCCTTTTGAAGTAAGCCTTCCAAAATGGTCGTTGGGGTTCTTAATTCATGGGAAACATTCAGAAAAAAACGGGATTTGAATTCATCCTTTTCCCTGAGCTCCTTTGTGCGTTCAATGACTTTCTGCTCCATCCCCTCAAAAATATCCACAAAATCCAGGGCAATGGTAATGGTGAAAGAAATCGGAACCCCCATGTAAACCATAATTGTGGAGATGTAATACATAAAATCGTTTTCCGGGAAAAACAACTGATATACAACCGCATACAAAAATGCTCCTAAAAGCATTACCATAAATCCGGAAAACATCAAAACCACCCGTACGCCGCGATTTTCCTTTCGGGCTTCCCGCAACAGGTAAACTGCAAAGGCAAGATTCAAAACGGCCAAAACGGGATGCAGTATCATGATTAAATCATACCAAAAAAGAACTGCATACACCGAAAGCACCAAATACCCCCCAAAAAACACAAGTAAGCTTTTTTTTGGCAAGGAAAGCCTGTAATAGGTTCCGATGGTAAAAATGATGTTATAAAATACGAACAAAAAAAGAATCACATGACCCAATTGCCGAACAGGAAGCATGACAATTGACCAACCAAATGCAACATCGCCCATTTGGGTTACGGCGTGAAGCAACAAAAACAGACATGTCCAAAACGTGTAATAGTAATACTTATCAACCGACTTAATGGATAAATACAGATTTGATAAGGAAAGCAAAAACAAAACAAAAGCGACTGCTCCAAAAATGAATACCCGATTCTGTTCTGTTTTTTGCAAGTTGGCAAAATTCTGTGGATTGGAAAACGCAGGAATAATGTAACTTCCCGGAAATGCTCTAATCGTGTATAACCAATCCGGTACTTTATGGTAGGAAAACTCAATGAGCATGTAGTTTATGCCATAGCGAATAGTGCCAGGTGCGAACGGGAGTGGTCTCAATGAGCTTGGTTTTTCCTCAGATTTAAGTAAGGATGGTTCTCCGTCATTAAAAACCAGTGTGCCGTTTACCCAAACTCTGATTGCTCCATATCCTAAATTTCGTACAACCCATTGTTTGTTACTGATCGTACTGTCCGCTTCAAATGCCAGTTCTGCCCAGCCGTATTGCTGATTACCTAAAACCGTTCTCAGCGTATCAATATGAAAGGTTTGAACCTGAACACCATCTTCAATATTGATGCCATCGGTTATGCTTTCAGGCCCCTGCTTTGATATTTGCCAGCCATCAGCATTACCAATAAGAATGCTTCCGGCCCTGTTAATGATTGGGGATTGGTCGTTTAATACCGTTTGCGAAAAAACATTTGAATACAGCAAAACAAGCAGGACACTTGTAATCAAACCGGACATTATAACAATGTACCGGTTGAGGAATTTCCCGCGACAGATGTTTTGCGAATTCAATATGTTATATTTTTTCAGGATTAACTTCCCAAATAGCAGGCACTAAAGCAGAAAGAAAACGCCCATAGTGCCTGCAAATGGAAAATGTAGGGATTATCTATTTTAGTAGCGTCATTTTTCTGGTTTCAGAGAAATTTTCGGTACTTAACCGGTATATGTAGGTACCCGAAGCCAGACCCGCAGCATCCCATGAAACAGTATGCTGACCAGCAGCAAATATATCGTTACTAACCGTGCCTACCTTTTGTCCCATAACGGTATAGACCGTAATGCTTACCCGCGAAGTCTGTGGAAGGCTGAATGAAATATTTGTGCTTGGATTAAACGGATTCGGATAATTTTGCGACAGAGCAAATCCCGAAGGCTGTGCAGGCACATCATCACCAATAGAAACGGCGCCACCGGTTGGCATCACCCCCATAAAGATTTTCCGGGAGCCGTCAGAAGTCAGGCTAATATCGTCGAGTGTTAACGTTCCGTCGAAATCCCCGGCTAGAATGATTTCGCCATTATTATGAGGAGAAGTAATAATATCTAAGGGATTTGTTCCAAATGGGCGGGTTACCCTATCAAAGACCAGTTCCGGACTTTCGGCACCCGATCCTTCAATATTTTTAGCCCAAATGAAATTACCTGACTCATCAAATTTTGCCATGTAGATATTGTTAATTGATTCCGTTGTAAGAATTACAGGTAAATCTGAATCCATGTCAAATATGATAGAATCAGAATATCTTCCTAATACAAGTACATTTTCATTTTCATCCAGCGTCACAACATCAACAGTTGCACGTTCGAACCCAAACTGGCGAACCCAGATTGCATCTCCGTCAATATCGTACTTTACAAGAAAAGCATCTTCGATTCCCATAGCGTCAAAGGTTTCATTATAGCCTTCAAAGTAAGCATCATTGCCGCTAAAATAGCCACCCACATAAAAGGAGCCATCCTCAGCGGATACCACGCTTTTTCCAACTATATCATCACCGGCACCCATAAAGCTGGCAAAGTACCATTCTCCGTTAATATCGTAGCTAATCACAAAGGTATCCGAATTGCCCGTATCATTATCCCAGTAGATATCAGAATCGGGTAAATACATTCTGCCTTCACCTACAATGCCCAGAATATTCAAATAGCCTAAGCCATCTACAGAAATGGACGTAGCAAGGTCGCGGTTGGGGGTACCGAACACATCAGCCCAATACAAATAGTTTCCATTTTTATCGAGAGATACGATAAAAAAGTCAGAATCACCTTGTACAGTTACATTTTCGCCAAAAAGGTTTGTACCGGAAAATGCACCGGCAACATAGGGATAGCCTTCTCTGTCAATCATAACGGAGTTTACAGAATTGATACCGACATTGAGACTACCTTCCGATGCTTCACTCCCACTTTCACCACCTAAAGCCCACAAGAAGCTTCCGTTAGTATCGTATTTGGCAACAAAGAGCTCCAGATTGATTAAATCATCATCCCTTCCATCACTTAAGCTGTGAAGGATTTCGCCGGTATTATCTGTAAAATGAAGCTCTTTTACAAAAGCGCCTCCAACATAGACATTTCCACTATCATCAACTGCCAAAGAAAGTCCGCCATCGAGGGAAAACTCCTGCTCCACTTCCTCGCTTCCGTGAGCTAACTGATACCAAAGCAATGTTCCATCCGAACTAAGTTTAGCAATGAAGACATCATAACCGCCGGTGCTTTCCACTACCACACCATTATACTCAATTGTACCGGTGAATCCACCAGTAACGTAGCGATTGCCCTGGGCATCAACAGCCATTTGTCCGATTTGTGTAGCTCCGGTCAAACCAAGTGTTATGGCGCTCTGAAATGTTAAATCAGAAGACTTTGTATTTGAATGCTGCATATTCAATACCTGTTGATATTGCATCCCATTCGGTAAAACATAGTTTGATTTATCGATATTGAATTGAAAGTAAGGTCTTTCCATATCACAAGCTGGTGGGGGTCCCCAGCAGCTTGGAGGGGCAGCTTGTACTGCTGATATTGGAGTGACTTGCCACGCCAATATCACAAAAAGAATTTTAAGGAAATGTAAGTTATTTTTTTTCATAGTGTTATTTTTTTAATTTGGATTGTTTTTCAGGAATTTCGTTGGTTGGTTTTATGATGATTATCAGCAGCATGACTATGCACAAAACCGGGAATACGTTTGGGTATCGACTGTAAAAACTGAGTCCCTGCCGAAGAGGGACGGTTCCGACAGCGTAGCCGGAGGTAAAGGGATCTATCAATCCGGTAACTTCCCCAAAAGGATTGGTGAAAAAACTGTAACCGGTCGTGGAACTTTTGGCTACCGATTTACGTGCTTCCACACTGCGCAGACGGGTGTAGTTTTTGATGCCAATGATGGAGGTTTTAAGTTTGTCCCCAAACAACCGGCCACTTGTATGGACTGTTATGAGTTGTGCCTGTTGGAGATTATCTGCTGAATGCGTGGATGCGAAGAGTATGTCCCAGCAAATAAACGGGATCGTTTGCACTATTCTGCCATCCCGGGTTAAAAAAGCCTGCGGAGATGTGGATTCTCCTGCACTAAAATGATTGTTTTCCCCAAGCTCCATGGCAAATTGTGACAGCTTTGGATAACGATCACTAAAGGGCACATACTCGGTAAAGGGCATTAGGTTCACTTTTCGATACAACAGGAGCGGATTTCCGCTTACATCCTCCATCAGAACTCTCCAAGAGAATTGAGGCGTAATCATGGCCGCAGCGTTATAGAGATAGTAGTCTCTTTCCAAATAACGCTGCAAGGGCGGCACCGGATCCGGCGTTGGTTCTGCATCAAAAATGCCGGTAGCCAGAGGTGTTTGCCATCTCAGAACTCGATCAGTGATAAACATCAGACTGTTGACATCAGACCTGACCCTCGCCGGAAGCGCACCCTCCGGCCAAACTACAAGATCGGGTTGGTTATGGGCTATGACTGAATCGGTTAATGCCAGAGTAGTTTTTAGAATGGGATAAACGGTTTCTTTAACAGCTTCGGGGTCGGGTTCCGCATATTCCGACTGAATGACGGCTACTTTAACGCTGCCCTGAAACGTACCGGGCAAAACGGTGTAGGCGTATCCGGCATAAAGCAGCGGCAGTAAAAACCAGACAAGTGTGCCGGCCAGCAATTTTCTTGATTGCGTATTGTGAATCAGGCCTGAAAACCCGTTTTGCATAAAAGCTTTATACAGAAGAAACACACCCACATTCAGCGATATCACCCAGGCTGAAATACCTGTGAATCCCGTAATATCAATAAACTGAATGAAGACCGGATAGTTGGCCAGCATATTGGCAAACAATGTAATCGGGAAGCCAAGCCAAAGCTCTTTCACAAACCAGGCAAAAGGGGGCCAAATGATGGCCAGTAAAAGGAAACTCCACCCACTATTTGTTTGTAATCTGCGACGAATAGCGTAAAGCAGCACAAATGGCAGCGCGTAAACAAAAGAGGCTATAACCACCATGATGCTTCCCGCCACAGGTTCAACCCACACAAAACCAATCAGTGCGAGAAAAAGAGAAACAAACGAAAACAGATACCCGTGTAACAGCCAGCTCTTCAAAGTTGATTGTTTCTCAAGAGCGATAAAAATCCCGACCAGACAAAAAGGAAATAAAAAGGCCAGAGAGACACCAAACACATGATTCACTGACAGGCCCAAAAGCAGACCGCTGAGCAGCGCAGGAAAACAGGTGATATTGAAACGGGTTGATTTCATGGCTAAAATCTACCCAATCGAATCCTTGAATTTCTGCCAATAAGCCTCGAAAGCCTGCCAAAGCGGATTAAATCACGGGTGGATTGGAACCCACCGTTGCCGATAGGTTTGTAGCTGGATGGCGCCAAGGTTGCAATCGTATCACCAGAGCCGGTTTCAACCGGCTTCTGGCGAGCGGCTATCATTTCAAAAACATCATAGATCGCGTTGCAACGTGATTACCAGATTGCAATCTAACAATATAAACACCGCTTGAGAGGTTTCCGGCGTTGAACACCATGGAATGGTTGCCGGCAGGCTTGTAGCCGTTGTAGAGCAATGCCGTTCTCCGGCCGAGCAGGTCGAAGACCTCAAGGCGGATGTCGCCGGCACTCGGGAGATCAAACTGGATGGTGGTGGACGGATTAAACGGGTTGGGGTAGTTTTGCAGCAGGTTTATTTCCGACGGATGATCGCTGACGACAGGTTCGTTGATGTTCGTGTACTGTCCGCTTGTATTGGTGTACAGAACCGTGCCGTTTGCGCCTGCAATGTAGGCCGCTTGATCATCTAAAACGATCACCGAGTTCAGGTCTTCGGAGGTTGGCACGAACTGTTCGCCCCAGGTTTGTCCACCATCTTCTGTTTTGAATACCGATCCGCCTGTACCGGTCAAAAAACCGGACTGCGGCCCGCTGAAGGCAACCGAGAGAAAATCAGCATCTGATCCCCAGGAAACAACATCCCACGAGTTGCCGGCATCCGTGCTTCTGAGAATATGTCCGTTACCGCCAACAGCAACCAACGCATCACCGGTATTTGCGATACTGTAAAGATCGTCATTCACCCCGGTATCGACGGCCTCAACGAATCCGTTGCGGTCTATTTGTAGTGCTGATCCCGAAGCTCCAACGGCTAATGCCGTGCTGGCATCAAGTTTTACGACACCAAACAGGTCATGCTCTGCTCCTACGTCGACAGCCGTGAATTCTCCGTTATCGTAAATCAGGATTTGGCCATCATCCCCGACAGCAAATAGGGTCTCATTGTCCAGCCAGGCCGCATCGTTGATCAATACAGAAATTTCGAAATCTGCGGCAGACCAGTTTTGGCCAAAATCATCCGTTTTTTCTATTCTCCCGTCTTCCACAAAAACAAATCCTAAACCGGACTCATTTACTGAAATAGAACCTATCTCAGGTTGGTTAAACGCGTAAATTTTTTCAACCTGCCAGAACAACTCTCCGGGATTTTTGCTTAAAATATAAACCTCCTGCCCGTTACCGCAATGATCCGGTATACGCGCGGTGGCTAATACCCTGTCCGGTTCCGTAAAGACCATATCAGAAAACTGCAGATTATTTCTTCATAAAGATCCGTGTAGTCCCTAACAACAAGCGCCTTAGCAGAGTGTGCGGCTGTATCGTACATCCCCAGATAACCCCAGCTTCCGACAACCAAGAAAGAGTGCTCGTCCGAAGGAACAGGGATGTAAGAGCCCACATAGGCATCCAGTTCAATGAGTTCCCCGATGAGGAGTTCCTGGCTCCCTTCCTGAATCTCCGCGATGGCTAATTGCTGAATCCCCGAGCACAGTGAAATTAAATTATAGTCTTCGATTACGAAATGCGTGTCGGTTACGGCAACGATCCTTGACCATGCCGTTTGACCCGTATGAGAGTACGCCGGTTCAAAATTACTATCCAGACCGATGCCGGCACTGTACATGGTATATGTCGTTTCAAAAGTATCAGAATTATAGAAACTTCTTTCAAGGGTATAAATCGTATCATCAAAGATGGCCAGATCCAGCAGATTGTAATCAGAATTTACCACATCAAACTGCCAGTCGGCACCCGCATTATCCGTCCGGGCTATTGTACCGGCATCCCCGGCCAGGATGGCGAAATTTTCATTTACCAACAGCGCACTGTTCCAGTCATTCCCGGTATCTGACTGAATTTCATTCCAGTCGTCTCCACCGTTGTTAGTCTGCAGCAACAGGCCGTCGTCGCCATAGATAAACCCATTTTGATCATCAAAAAAAAGAATTCCCCGCAGTGCAGATTCACTTAGTTGAAAATCTTTCCAACTTGCGCCCCGGTTTTCAGTATGGAAAAGTACTCCCTCATCGCTCACTATAAGAGCTTCTGTTTCCGACACCATATGAACACCCGTAAGCCGGTAATTAGCATCGGATACACTCTTGAAACTGGCCTGCTGAAGTCCGTCTGCATCCCGAAATATCCATAGTACGGTTGATCTGTTTCCGACTACTGCAAAGACATCCTCAGAATAAAACGCAGCGTGCTCAAAACCAGATGTGGAATGATACGCCTCCGGCGAACGATCCATCCACTGCGCATTCGCGGCCGGAGCTATAACAAAAAACTAGATTACCAGAAGAACAGGGAAGCTACATTTGAGGGTTGTAAATATTTTCATAATGCCGTCCGGTTTGATGTAGGGATCTTTGAGAGATGTTATCAGATTTCTGTAGGTAATTGTAATATTTGAAAATATTTGTTGAAAAACTAACCTTTTATTATGGGGGGATTAAAGGCATGAGTGGGTTAAAACCCACCGCTGGCGATACGATTTGAACTGGATGGCGCTTTGGATCACAATCGTATCTCAAGGCTGATTTCAGCCAGCCTTTCTCTCCAACCCCCTTTGTAAAATCATGCTAATTTATTAAATTATAGTAAATTTTTGTGGCCAATAAAAATATATACATGCAGGCCGATTAACCTACAATATTAAAACAAAGCAGGCGGAGAAAGGTAAAAGAATAATATTTAGCCCCGTTGCCTATCGTGTACAGCGGGACTAATGCGGAGAAAACACGATTTTATATAGCTCTTTGATTTTATTTTACCTAAGTGTTCCATGCTATCCGCTTTAATAACACTTACGCACCATCAGTACTTTCCAAAATTATTGCAACTACAACCTGAGATTGAAAATTTAAGCATTCGTTTCTATGGCTTTATCTGTTTGAGCCAGCATCTTTAAGACTTCACAAATAAGAGGATTGCAATTGAAAATATCCAGTAATATTACCGCGCCGGATCAATCCGAACAAGATGATTTTGATTTTCTTACACGGATAGCAGCAGAAATTTGTGATACTAAAATTTCCATGATCGGCTTGGTGACGCAAGATGATCATTTGTTTTTATCAACACATGGACTGGAAGCCGGTGAATCTGCAAAAGATTTCCCATTTTGCGCCTACGCTTTTAATAGGGAACGCGAGCCGTTTATTGTTGAAGACGCAAGGAAAGATGAGCGTTTTCAGGACAATCCACTGGTTACCAAAGAATCCGGCGTCCTATTTTATGCGGGTATCCCACTGATTGATAAAGACAAAAACGTTTTAGGTTCTTTTTGTGTAATTGATGATAAGCCACGCTCAATCAGTAAATCCCAGCTGAACTCGCTGCGTTTACTGGCTGACAGAGCTTTAAAACTGCTGGAAGATCACCGGAAAACAAGACAGCTTGAAGAAAAGACCAGAGAGTTAAAGAAAAAAGAGGAACTGCTTAAGATCACGCAGTCCATAAATAATATTGGCGTTTGGGAGCTGGACTTGAATACCGGCAAAACATTCTGGACAGACGAAGTTTATAAAATTCATGAGGTGGACAAAAGCTTTGACCATAATAAAGCTAATGGTATCGATTTTTATCATCCTGATGACCGGCAAATTGTAAAACAAGCCATTGAACACGCCATAGAAAACGAAGATTCTTTTGATATTACCGCCCGGTTTATCTCGGCTAAAAATAATTTAAAATGGGTTCGTGCAACCGGCAAAATGTACCAGGCTGAGGATGCGGGGCGCACTATAATCGGATCATTTCAGGATATAACTGACTTGAAAGAGTCAGAGCAAAAATTCCAGGGTATATTAAACTCTACATTTTCATTCATTGGATTCCTGAGTCCGGAAGGCGTGTTGCTTGAGGCCAATGGAACCGCCCTAAAATCAGCCGGCCTCAACCGCGAGGATGTGATCGGCAAAAAGTTCTGGGATTGTTACTGGTGGCAAATCTCAGAAAAAACGCAAAAGGAATTAAAAAGTAATATACATAGAGCCCTGCGTGGAGAAGAGGTTTCCTACGAGGTTGATATCTGGATAAAAGACAAAACTCCCGCCACCATCCTGTTTTCGTTGCGGCCGGTTTTTGATGCAGAAGGTAAAGTTAGTTTTATCATACCCGAGGGTCGGCCCATTCAGGGAATCGTGGATGCGAGAAACCGTTACCGGGCCGTAATTGAGGGCACGCAGGCCGGAACCTATGAATGGCATATTGACACAGATAACGTAGTTATTAATGACCGGTTTGCTGAAATGCTGGGCTACACCGTACAGGAACTTGAGCCGGCAACGTTCCAAAAATGGCTAAGGGTTGCCCACTCCGGGGATATCATAGAAGCTGGTAAGCGCATAAGAAAATGCTTTAAAAAAGAGCTGGATTACTTTCAGCTTGAAATGCGGCTCAGACACAAACTCGGGCACTGGGTTTGGGTGAACGTAAGGGGCAAAATCTTTGAATGGTCACCGGATGGCAGAGCGCTGAAAATGTATGGCACCCATCAGGAGATAACAGAAAGGAAAAGGATTGAGGAAAAGCTTCACAAAGAGCGCTCTTTATTGCGAACGATTATTTACAGCAGCCCTGATTCAATTTATGTTAAAGACGTGGAAGGCCGCAAAATAATAGCAAATAAGATTGACTGTGAATACAGTGGTGTTGAACGGGAGGAGGAGTTAATTGGAAAAAACGACATGGATCTTTATCCCGAAGAAAAAGCCAGAACTACATTTCTGCTCGATCAGAAAGTGTTAAAAGACGGCAAGAAAATGCTGAACCATGAAGAGGTTGTATATGATTCTGATGGGCGCAAAATCTGGCTGCTTACCTCAAAACTCCCACTTTATGATAATGACGGAGCTATTACCGGCCTGGTTGGAATCGGAAGGAATATTACGGAACGGAAAAAAGCAGAAACCGTACGTGAAGAATTACTAAACAGGCTTGAACGAATCGGGGATCTGATTCCGGGCATTATTTATCAGTACAAGCTTTTTCCTGACGGGTCATCGTGTTTCCCCTATGCCAATACAAGTATTGAAAGCATCTACGGCGTAACGCCGGAACAGGTAAAAGAGGATGCAACGCCCGTTTTTGATGTTATTCACCCGGATGACCATGCACAGGTAAGCGCATCCATTAAAGAATCGGCCGATAATTTATCCAGATGGAGTAGCGCATATCGTGTTAATCTTCCCACAGGTAAAACCATCTGGGTTGAAGGAAGTGCAACACCACAAAAAGAGGATGATGGGAGCATTCGCTGGCACGGTTTTATTCAGAATATTACGGACAGAAAGAAGGCTGAAGATGAACTGCTCTACAACCAGGATCTGCTTAAAGCGCTCTACGACTTATCACCCATAGGTATTGCGCTTAATGACTTTGAAACCGGTGCCTTTATTGATGCCAATGAGAAGCTTCTGGAGCCAACCGGCTATGCTAAAGAAGAGTTTTACAACCTCAGCTACTTTGACATTACGCCAAAGGAGTACTTCAAAGAAGAGCAAGAGGCACTCAAAAGTATGGAAAAAACGGGCAGATACGGCCCTTTTGAAAAGGAGTATATCCGAAAAGACGGAAGCAGGTACCCGGTATTGCTGAACGGAGTTGTGGTAAAAGACCTGAAAGGCCGAAAACTAATCTGGTCATTTGTTGAAGACATTTCAGTTAAAAAAGAAACCGAGCAAAAGCTTCATCAGGCAATAAACAGCCTGCAGGGAATTTTGAACGCCAGCACGCATGTTAGTATTATAGCAACAGACCCAAGTGGCATAATTACGCACTTCAATAAAGGGGCTGAAAATATGCTGGGTTACAGTGCTGAGGAAGTAGTTGGCATACACACGCCTCAGTTAATTCATCTGGATGACGAGATTGCTCAGCGAGGCGAGGTGCTCTCCAAAGAATTGAAATATGAAGTACGCGGGTTCGATTTGTTTACTGAGGAGGCAAAGCTTGGCAAAGCCAACACCAATAAATGGACCTATAAAAGAAAAGATGGCGGCATTTATCCGGTACTGTTGTCGGTAACAACCATTTCCAGAGACAACGAAATCATCGGGTATCTCGGCGTGGCTGCAGATATCACCCCTCTTGAAAAAGCGAAAGAAGAGCTGAATCTGCTTCTTGACATAGCCCAAAAACAAAACGACACACTTAAAAACTTTGCCCACATTGTAACACATAACCTCCGATCCCATTCCGGAGGATTTTATGGATTACTGAACCTTATAGAACTGGAATATCCCGAGACTTATGAGAACGAATACGTGCAGCTTTTAAAGAAAAGCGCCGTTTCACTACAGGAAACCATTGAGCATCTTACAGATATTGTGAATGAAAGTTTTACGGGAAAAGATGATTACCGCGAAGTAAACCTGCGAAGCACCGTTGAACACAGCCTGAACTCTATCGTTACTTTAGCCAATGAAAATAAAGTGAGAATTATCAATGATATTGATGAAGACTTAAACCTGAGTTTAGTTCCGGCTTATTTTGATAGTTTGATTGTCAACTTCCTAACCAACGCAATTAAGTACAGCGATCATGGTAAAGACAGTTTTGCAAGAGTTTATACTGATAATTCAGATACCAGTTACATAATGATTGCATTTGAGGATAACGGCCTCGGTATTAATCTGGACAAACACGGAGATAAACTCTTCGGCATGCATAACACATTTCATAAACACGAAGACTCAAGTGGTGTAGGACTGTTTATAACCAAAAACCAGATTGAGTCGATGGGCGGTTTCATTGAAGTTGAGAGTAAAGTTGGCAAAGGCACCGTGTTCAAGGTTTATCTGCCTTACAATCCGGGATAACTGCCGGGCGATGGGAATGGATTGACACGGGTGGATTGAAATCCACCACTGGCGATACGACTGGAACTGGATGGCGCTTTGAAACTACAATCCTATCGACAGCGGCCGGTTTCAACCGGCTACTGGCGAGAGAATACGCAAGAAACGCAGAATCGATTCCAGATGAATTTCGTCAATCGCCCACCAATGGTGGGTTGAAACCCACCGCTGGCGATACGATTGGAATTGGATGGCTCCTTTGTTCACAATCGTATCGACAGGGCCGGTTTCAACCGGCTTCTGGCGAATTGGGCGAAATCACCTGAAACAAAACTGATTTTACGGAGTTTATCACACCATCATCGGTAAGGTTCCGTGCTATTTATATGATATCATGTGGTTTATGAATCAGGAAATTGGCATAATGAACCTTTCGCTCAGCTGCCATCAATCGTAAACATCTTTCAAAACCTGATCTTATGAAAAACAGTGTATATGCCTTCTCTTGTATTTTGATGCTGACCCTGGTTTCGGGCTGTTCCAGTCCGGTGGATTCCGGAAGTGACCTTATCCCGA
>PXAI01000081.1 GCA_003567135.1 Balneolia bacterium
AGGAAGCGTGTTAGCCCTTCGTTTAGCCTACGAATTCTAACTTTTGAATAATGCACAGCCGAGTCCTCCAAAAATTCCCATTTCTGCTGATCCTCTTTTTTTACGGATGCGCCGCCTCCGGCGATGTTTCTGTTTCATCGGAAAAATCTCCAGTTTCTGAGGAGGTTCAGGAAGTCCGGCTTTACATCGCAGATCCCGATCTGGACCGGCTATTCCGGCGAAATCCCCGTAATGATGACCGCGTTCCGGGCTATGCGCGCTGGGGTGAGGGCGCCCGGGTTCAGGGGCTAAACGGCGTACGGTTTCGGGGAAATACGTCGCGGTATCATCCTAAAAAATCTTACAATATTCGCTTTAGTCACCCACAGGCGCAGATTTTTAACGGCGATCGCCTGAACCTGAACGCGATGTATACCGATCCCTCAGGAATGCGGGAGCGGATTGCCTGGCAGATGTTTGCAGAGGTGAATCAGCCGGCTTCAAAAACGCGGTATTTTGCGCTCTACATCAACGATTATTACGAAGGGCTTGGGATCCATATCCAGCGCGTGGACGATCTTCTGCTCAGGCAAAACGGCCTTGATCCCAACGGTACGCTTGTCCGTGATATGACGCGCCGGCGTGGTACGGAATTCGGACTTCAGCGTCGGTCTGCGTTCGGATTGAATCCTTATCAACAAAACGATTTAACCGGAGTACTTGCATCGCTTTTCGATTCGCGCTGGACGCCCAACTACACGCACCTTACCGATCTGATCGAATGGGTATATGACACTCCTGCCGGAGATGATTTCGAGGCCGGATTTGACAAACGAATCGATACCGTCAATTTTATTGACTGGCTGGCTATTCACTACATCATCGGGGATGTGGATGCTTTCGGGGATGATTATTGGTTATATCGCGGGCGCGGCTCAGACGATAAGTGGAAAGTGCTGCCGTGGGATCACGATCTGAGTTTTGGACGAAACGAGCGCGACGGGCTCACCGAAAATCGCGAACTCGGTCAGTTTGGCCGTGGACTGGTTCAGCTGAACGACTTTTTTGCCTACGAATATCCGCTGGATGATGCCGGCTGGGATAACGCCCTGATCACCAAATTTCACGCCACGCCGGGACTGCGTCACCGTTTCGAATCCAGAATGCTGGAACTGATAGACACCACGTTTTCCGAAGCGTGGTTCAGGGATCAGACCGATACGATTTACGCGGTCATTGAAAGTTATATGAATCCCGATCAGGGAGAAAAGGCGTTCAGGCGTCACCTTCAGCAGCATCACGGTGAATTAGGTCGGCTGAATGAGCACCGCGAAAATCTGCTCGACTTTATTGAGCTTCGGTATGCCTTCATCCGGAAAGCGCTAAAGCAGCCGGCCGGAAATCCGTATCACGCAACGCGAACCGTTTCAGAATCCGGAGAACGCATCCTCTTCACCGATGCCAAAGGCTGGACGCTCGGCGTACTGGATGTTGAGTCTGCCGGAAACGGATCTGAAATCAGCGTTCACGTCTCCGATAGCGAAGGCCCAATCCGCAAAAAATGGAATTTTGAAACGAGCGGCGATACGGTTACGGGAGTGCTTACAATTTACTACCGAAACGACATCAGCCCGGACGGAAAGGAAAACTGGTATCATCTGCCGGAGGCGATTGGAAATCAGCGGGGACTGATTATTTCCGGCGAGGGCGCTGATGGCCAGCTACGGCGAAATAATCCTTATTCGAATAAAGTCTCGGTGCGCGTTCAGCTGGAAGGAAATCAGGTTTTTGAACTGATTTACGGGGATTAGTCAGCGGCGACCGCATCATTTTTCACGGATGCATACGTGCACAATGGCGGGATATTCAGCCACTCATATTTCGTTGTCACGTTTCCGAAATGTCTTTCAAGCGCGTCCTTAAGATGCGTGGAGGTCTGATAGGCCAGAAATTTCCCGCCGGGACGAATAGCTTTCACGCTTTGCCGGAGGATGTTCTCCTTCACCTCAACCGGAATAAACGAAAACGGAATTCCTGAAATAATGTAATCGCACTCGCTGAGTCCCTCCTTTTTCAGGATTTTGTCTACATCCGAGGCTGAACCTTCGTAAACACGAAGCACATCGTTTTCCTTTTTTTTGAGCACATTCACGAAATCGGGATTCAGCTCGATCAGAATCATTTTTGATCCCTTGGGAAGTTTATCAACCAGATAATCGCTGAACACGCCGGTGCCGGGACCGTATTCCACGATCGTTACGCTTTCGCTCAAATCCATATTCCGGCACACGCGCTTCACCAAAAATCCGGACGACGGAGTTATGGAGGCGACGTTTTTATCCTTAAAAAAACTTCTCAGGTAGGTAATGGTACTCATTCGAAATGCGGAATATTTAAAAAATTCAGGAGAGAGAAACTACAACTTTTGAGGCTGGATTAATCGCAAAATCTATGAAATGCGGATATGAATATAAAACTTCATAAAATAAGATTTCTGGTGCGCGTCAGCCCTGTCGTAGAGACGCGATGCATCGCGTCTCTACGACAGGGCTGACGCACGCTATTTTTTATTTTCCAATTGCCGATAAAAACAATCACAACTCCGTTTTCAGTTTTTCAATCTGATCACGAATTCGCGCGGCTTCCTCAAACTCAAGATTCCGGGCAGCCGTTTTCATCGTTTCTGTCAGGTAGTCGATGAACTCTTTCTTATCCTCAAACACAACTTCTTTCATCGCCGGATTCGGCTTAAAGTGGATTCCGTCATCGGCGACTTTCAGCAGCTCAACCGGCTCCTCTTCATACGGGTCGCGCTCCAGGTCAATTTTCTGCGTGGAGATCAGCGATGGATCAACCAGCGGCTTCAATTCCTTACGGATGGTACTTGGTGTGATGTTGTTTTTCTCGTTGTAATCTTTCTGGATTTTCCGGCGGCGCTCCATTTCATCCAGCACTTTTCGCATACTGTCGGTGATCCGGTCGCCGTACATAATCACGCGGCCGTTCACGTTCCGCGCGGCGCGTCCCGCAATCTGGAACAGCGAGGTTTCCGAGCGTAGAAATCCTTCCTTGTCCGCATCCAGTATTCCAACCAGGCTGAGCTCCGGAATGTCGATTCCCTCCCGAAGCAGATTGATTCCAACCAGCACGTTGAAGTCGCCGCGGCGGAATCGGAAAAGCACCTCAATTCGCTGGAGCGCATCCAGTTCGCTGTGCATATACGCTGCGCTGATGCCGAGATTTTTGAGATATTCGCTCAGTTCCTCACTCATCCGTTTGGTAAGCGTAAGCACGAGAATACGGTCGTTTGTCTTTATCCGCTCGCGGATTTCATCAACCAGATCATCAATCTGATTTGACAGTGGACGCACCTCAACGGCAGGCTCCATCAGTCCGGTCGGGCGGATGATCTGCTCCACGTACGCGCCGCCGCTCTGTTCCAGCTCATAATTTGCCGGGGTCGCGCTCACAAAAATGCACTGATTGATCATCGTTTCCCACTCATTGAACGTTAGCGGACGATTATCCAGCGCGGAGGGCAGCCGGAA
>PXAI01000035.1 GCA_003567135.1 Balneolia bacterium
GAAGGGCTCTTGGAATCGGAAACCAGCTCAGATCTACTACCGGGTTGGATAATAACTTTTATCTCCACCCGCGTAATATGAATCCGCTTGCTAATAATTCCTCTGCAACTAATGAAACAGGCTTCTCGGCAAGAGGAACGGGTTTGCGATTTGCCGGAGGAGGCTTTGGTGATGCATCAAATGATTTTCAGGGACTGGGACGAGTTACCCATTTCTGGACATCCACGGAGAATCCCAGTAATACTAATAATGCGTTTAGAAGAGTATTATCAGTCGTTGAGGGTGGCGTAAACAGGAATTCTTCTCCCAAAGGGTCAGGCCTTGCCGTGCGCTGTGTTCAGGTCGAAGATGATCAAACTACGAGTCTCGAATTCGATACGTCAGACGGCCGCGGCTGGAGAATGATGTCCATGCCGTTCTTTGGCAAGACTATAGCAGATCTCGCTGCTCAAAACGCCGTTCAGGGCGTGCTCGGCGCAAATGACTTCTACGGAGTTGATAATCTGGAAGAAGGTGTACCGGCTAACCTGTACTTATACGACGCGACTGAAACAGATCCGGAAGACGTCTGGGTTACTCCGGAGAGCTTCGATACCGAATTCATCCCTGGTCAGGGGTTCATTTGGTTCTTTTACGACAATGATGTGGCCCAAAGCGTACCGCTCGACGAGTTTACGCTGTCACTTACGGGAATAGCGCCGTCGTCGGATGTGGAAGTACCTCTTGAAGCAGGAAACTGGAACCTTGTTGGAAATCCATTTGCGTCAAACATCTCGGCTGCCGCATTGTCCGGCGCCGGCCTTGCAAGCGCAGCAGCACAAATTTGGGATTCCAGCGTTGGTACAGGCTCGTTTGTAACCGTAGAATTTAGCGGTACAAATACGATATCAGCCTGGCAGGGGCTCTTCATCGACAATAATAATGCTACCACGTTTACTTTCCCCGTATCAGCAACCACGTCAGATCCGGCTGATTTCTTCTCACAAGTTAATGAAGCCAAACTGGCATTTACCTTAACAGGCGAGGATGCTGAATCCGGAATAGAAACAGTTGATAAAGCCCTTTCACTGGTGCTGAGTGATGACGGATCGATGGAATGGGATGAAAGAGATATACGCAAACTCACCCCGTTATCCAGCCGGTACGCAACACTGGCATTCGCCGATACAGACGGTGATGAGCAAATCCTGAAAGCTCAGAAATCTTTGCCGTTCTCATTTGGTGAAAGGCTGGAGTTGCCCATGATGCTGGATCTTCAACATATTGATGGCTCATTTACGCTGGAATGGGACGGAATCACGGCGTTCAGTGACGACATTTCTCTGAATCTGGTTGATCAGGTAACCGGCGAAACCATCAATCTGAGAAACAGTTCGTCGTACACGTTTGAAGCGACGGATGAAGAGGCGGTTAATCAACACCGGTTCACCTTTATTCTGGGCTATACGGCCACGAATACTGAAGCCACCCCGGATCTGCCGCAGCAGCTGAGTCTGTCGCAGAATTATCCGAATCCGTTCAACCCGACTACACAAATCAACTTTGATATCCCTGCTGAAAGTCATGTGCGGCTGGCCGTATATGATATGCTGGGCCGCCAGGTTACTGTGTTAGTCGACGAAGCGCGTAATCCGGGAAGCTATCAGGTTACCTGGGATGCTTCAAGGTTCGCAAGCGGTGTTTATCTGTACCGTCTGGAAGCAGGGGGGCAGTCCATCACCAATAAGATGACTTTAGTGAAGTAAAATCTGCCTTAAAATATCAAACTAAAACATGTTGTGAGTATGGTACTGACAGTCGATCCGGGTACAGCTGATACATCATCAGCCCCGGGTCGATCGGTACCGTTCCTGCACAACAGGCCTTTGCAGATACGGCTTGGTGGCTCAGCGAAACTCCCGCCGATATGCCGGGAAAATCGATTTACCAAAGCAGAAATAAGAAACAGACCCTTAGTAAGCCGGACAGCGCATCCAAGATAAATTACTCTTTTCGGTGCCCTTTAATCAGTCATATATGATTTCCGGGCTTCCGGTTCAGTCATCAAATCCATGATTTCCTGTGCTATTACCAAACTTTCAGACCACCAGAAAAACCTCTAAAAAACCAAAACCATGATTTTGTTAACAATTCTGTCGCTTTTAATGAGTGGCACAACATTCTTTGTGAGTTCATCACAAGGTGACGATGCCAATTCCGGTACAAGTCCGGAGCAGGCGTGGCAAACGCTTGAAATGGTAAGTAATTCATCGTTTGAACCGGGTGACAGAATTCTTTTTCGCGCCGGCGATGAGTTCATTGGCCAGCTGGTAGTGAACAGCTCTGGTGCTGAAGGCGCGCCCATTGTATTTGGAAAATACGGAGAGGGCGACAAACCCATTATCAATTCAGCGCCAACTCCCGGCGGATCTTACGTAGCTTCCATCTTAATCAGAAATCAATCCTTTATAGAGCTTGAGGATTTAGAAGTAACAAACGACAGACAGGTACTGCGGCCGGGAGAAAATCAGCAGCAGGGATATGGTGTTTACGTACATAACAATGGTACTGGTGTAATGGAGCACTTTCACTTTCGCAACCTGACGGTGAGAGATGTGTATGCCATTACAACTGAAGGCGTCGATTTTGATGATTTGCAGGTTGCAGGGATCTATTTCCGTACCGAAAGAAATACCAATCCGAATAACTTAAGGCAAATCAGAGACGTCATTGTTGAAGATTGTTTAGTTACCCGTACGGGAAAATTTGGTATGTGGATGCAGCATGGCGGAGGAATAGCCGGTGTTGGAGATGAAGTGTCGAACAGGAATAAGAATATCATCTTCCGGAATAACCACACTTTTCACACCGGTGGATCAGGAATAACGCCCGGCAGGTCGTACAATTTACTTATGGAGCACAATATTTTTGAGTTTCCGGGGTCGGGTATTGATCCGAGAATGGCTAACAGAGGAAGCGGTGCCTGGTTCTTTGGGGGAAGAAATATTATTGCACAGTTCAACAAAGTGATCTCTGCCAGAGGGCCTGCCGATACGTACAGTATTCATATCGACCACAGTAATGAAAACGTATTTGTTCAGTTTAATTACAGCGAGGACAGCGAGGGCGGATTTGCAGAAATTTTGGGCGATAACATCAACTCGGTGTACAGATACAATGTAAGTGTAAACGACGGATTTCGTCCTAACGCACGTTCGATGTGGGTTTCTGATTACGCGGGGCCAAACAGGGACATCAGGTCAGAAGGAAATTACATATACAATAACACTATTTATCTAAGCCTGAATAGAGATACAGGCCTGCTTTTCAGGGGCCATGACAGCTTTGTGTATAACAACATTGTTATGGCGGCGCCCGGCAGCACAATAGGTGAGATAGAGTATGTAGTGGATATTACAAATGACGATGAATTTATCGTATCGAATAACTTGTACGATGGTGACATCACCCAAAATTTCATAGACACTGATCCGAATAACGTAACCGGAAATCCGCTTTTTGTGAATCCGGGCGGTA
>PXAI01000283.1 GCA_003567135.1 Balneolia bacterium
GTGATTACATTATGCAATCTAATTATTTTTACGTCGTTTATTAATATATTAAAACGGTCTGGTTCAATATTTTTTATTATTGTTATCTACTTATAATCATCTTCGCAGGTTTATTTGATGGAATTAAACTGAACAGTACAAAATAGAAATCTGCAAGAATAAAAACTAACCACCCATTTATGAGACATTTGTTCCTTACGGCGGGACTTTTTCTTCTTGCCTGTATTGTACCGAACAAATCCTGCGGGCAGCCGAATCCGGGTGCTGAGTATGTCTCTGTGAATCTGATTTCTGAATTTAATACTGTGCCTGCCGGTTACCGGTTTTTTACAGGCGTTCATTTTGAGATTGAGGAAGGCTGGCACATCTACTGGCGAAACCCCGGCGATTCGGGCATTCCAACAGACATAACCTGGGATTTACCCGACGGATTCAGAGTGGACCGTATGCAGTGGCCGTATCCTGAAACGTTTCGCGAGGGCCATCTTGTAACGCACGGCTACAAACTCGAAACCGTGCTGCTTCAGCCGTTATTTGCCGCAAATCCACCGGAAGGTGAAAATATGATCCGCGCCCGAGTTGATTATCTGGTTTGCAAAGAATCGTGTTTGCCAGGCTTTGCAGAAGTGGAAATGCCAATACAGGTAGATGATATCCAGATAAGAAACAGCAGTGCCATCAGCCTGATTGCGCAATTTCGTGATAAAGTGCCGGGATTTATCCCCACAACCGGCGTGAGCGCATCTGTAAATGACGACGTTATTACGCTAACCATCCCCGGAAGATTCTTAAGGGATGATCCGGATCTGGATAGAATCCACTTTTTTGGTGAGGAAGATGATCTGGTGGAAAGCTCTGCTGAACAGGTAAAACGTATAACCAGCGACGGAAGGCTTGAAATGCAGCTTGATGTTTCAAGGTACAGATCGCAACCTGTTGAAAGCGTTAACGGGGTAATTGTAAATCAAAACGGGTGGAGAAACACATCCTCCCCTAATGCAATCCGGATTTCGGTGAACGTGAACTGAATTCCATTTTACGATGTTCGTAAAAAAGTGTTGCCACAAGCTTCTGATATTTCAAATTATATACTAATTGCGGATATTGTTGCACATAGGGACTAATTAACTTCAATCTAATTTTGATATCATGAAAAAAACTGCTGTACTTGTACTGTCAATAGTTTTATCGTTATGGCTGATTAACGCCGCTCCGGCCGAGCGGGCTGCCAATGCGCAGGTAGGCGAACCGGCACCTGATTTCACCCTGGTGGATTCACATGGACAGGAGCACTCCCTCTCTGATTTCCGTGGACAGGTAGTTGTTCTGGAATGGCTGAACCACGAGTGTCCGTTTGTCCGCAAGTTTTACAATGCCGGCAAAATGCAGGAGCTCCAGCAAAGATATACCGAGAAAGATGTGGTATGGCTCTCCATTATTTCATCACGCGAAGGCGAGCAGGGCTGGATGACCCCGGAGCAGATTAATAGCGCCAATGAATCAAAAAACGTACACGCTACGGCTGTGCTGATTGATGAGCCCGGCGATGTAGGTCGTTTGTATGATGCCCGTACCACGCCACAAATGTATGTAATTAATGAGGAAGGCGTACTGGTATACAACGGCGCGATCGATGACAAGCCAACCGCCAACCCGGATGATCTGCGCGGTGCCAAAAACTATGTTCAGCTTGCCCTTGACAGCGTGCTGTCAGGCGAAGCAGTAGAAATCTCCACCACCCGTCCATACGGCTGTAGCGTGAAATACTGATTTAATTCTGGTTTCGGGATATATCCCAACCGTAAGGAACTGAAAAGCCCGTGAAGTTGATTCACGGGCTTTTTTTGTTTAAGACCTGCCATCGCTTTATGAACTATTTCCATCATCAATGAATTCATGAATTTGTGAAAAGATAATTTGTGGTATACTGCATAATTTTTTACTATTAAATGAAGATGTGAGGAATCATCTTACTGGAAGTGTCAGGCGTTTTTGCCACTTATCATCCACTTTTGATTTTTTCGTTATAAAAGTATTAACCGGCCTGTTTATTGCAGCTCTACTCGCAACCCCGGCGCTGCTTTTCGCTGAAGATAATCCCAATTTTGAACTGGCGCCCAACGGAGTAACCGTTTTATGTCCTGATGCTGAATTCGGGGAAACCGGTACGGTAAACGGCATTACCTACACCAAACGCACCAGAGCTGAGATAACCATCCAAAATGCGGGTTCCACATGTACCAGCGGCATAACCAACATGGGAGGACTTTTTGGAGATTACGATCCGCGTGGACTTCCTGAGGGTCTGGGAGAGCAAGCTGAAAAATTCAGGTACAAATCCATCTATGATGCTGACCTGATGAGCACGACCGCATCGTTTTCAAATATCAAAACATGGGATCTTTCTTCGGTTACCACCACAGAATTCATGTTCGGATATTTCTACAATTTTAATGTTGATATCAGCCACTGGGATGTATCCTCAGTTATATCATTGCGGTGGATGTTTGAAGGTGCAAAAAACTTTAATCAGGATATCGGGGGATGGGATGTTTCTTCAGTCACGGATATGAGGGCTGTTTTTTCAGGCGCGGAAAGCTTCAATCAGGATTTAAGCAGCTGGGATGTTTCCTCTGTAGAGGATATGAGTGGTATGTTTATGTTTGCTTCAGAATTTAATTCCGACTTGGGTGACTGGGATGTATCAGGTGTGAAAGACATGCAGAATATGTTCAGGGGAGCGATCAGTTTCAACGGAGAGATCGTTTACATGGGATATATCTTCTGTTGAAAATATGGCCGGGATGTTCGATGGTACGTTTTGGAGCAACCCAAACGCAAGCTCTTTCAATCAGGATATTAGCGGCTGGGATGTTTCTTCGGTGACCGATATGGATGCCATGTTTGCCGGAGCTGTTGCGTTTGATCACCCTTTAGATAACTGGGATGTTTCCTCGGTAACATCGATGCGGGAAATGTTCTCAGGTGCTGCTGCATTCGACCACCCTTTGAGCAGCTGGGACGTATCGTCAGTAACAAACATGCAGGGTATGTTTGCTGGTACTCCCTTTAATCATCCTGTAAGCAGCTGGGATGTTTCTTCGGTTACAGATATGCGTTCTATGTTTGAAGATGCAGCGAATTTCAATCAGGATATCGGCGGCTGGAATGTGGAATTCGTACGACGAATGGATGATATGTTTGCCGGTGCGGTCAGCTTTAACCAGGATATTGGCAGCTGGAATGTATTTCGCGTCATAAATATGAGCGGGATGTTCAGAAATGCGTCCTCCTTTAATCAGAATCTGGCAGAGTGGAATACTCCCTGGGTACGCGATATGAGCGCCATGTTCAAAAACGCCGGGTCGTTTAACGGAGATATGTCAGGCTGGCGAATGGACAGGGTTGAGTCGCTTGACGATATGTTTAAAAACGCGGTTTCGTTTAATCAGGATATAAGCAGCTGGGATGTGAGCAGCGCAGAAAGTATGAACGGTACCTTTATGGGAGCCAC
>PXAI01000089.1 GCA_003567135.1 Balneolia bacterium
GAGATTTACGAATACGAGCCGGTGTTCTATCACGCTAAAAAGATGATCGTGGATGGATATTTTTCAACCGTCGGTTCAGTGAATATGGATAACCGCTCGTTCCGGCTGAATGACGAAGCCAATCTCAATATTCTGGATCGTGAAATCGCAGAAAAGCTGACCGCCCTATTTGAGGATGACCTGGAACGCTCCCGGCAATGGACTAAAGAGGATTATGAAAACCGTCCTGTTTGGCAAAAAGTGTACGGCTGGGCTACAGCCAAACTGATTGGCCCCTATTTGTAATTTAGCGGGGGGTTTTTCTGATTAATCGGCGGTAGTCAGGGATCAGGTTATTTTATCCGAAGCGCGCCGGACGGACACTTATTTACAGCATCCACGATTGCTTTTGATTCGGCCGCGTCAATCTTAATCCATGGCCGCTCTTTGGGCTGAAAAACTTCCGGCAGATTCCGGACACAGTTTCCGGAATGAATGCATTTTGAGGCTTCCCAGATTACCGTAACATCGCCATTTGAGTATTCTTTTGTTTTCATAGGTTTCCTTGGTTTAGAGTACATCCCGAAACTCAGGATTGCTTTCGATTACCTTCTTCGCAAACGGGCAAAGCGGCATAATGCTTACGCCTTTCTTCCGGGCAAATTCAACCGCTTTTTCAACCAGCTGTTTACCGGCCCCCTTGCCACGCAGTGCGTCACCGACGCCGGTATGATCGATGATAAATGAGTTTGGCCCGGCCCAGACATAGGTCATCTCACCAGCTGCGTCTCCATCCACTTTTATCAGGAACGCGCCCTTTTTTCCATCATCCTTGTGTTCAATTTCCATATTCGTTTTTTCAGGGTTATTGAGGCGTTGTGATACTGCTAATTAACAGATTTTAGACCCATCATCAAAAAAGAAAAATCCGGCTCAGAAAAATGGCGTAAAAAAAACAATTTATTCGTTTTTCGATTGTAGGGACAGGGCATGCCCTGTCCCTACAATATTGATATTATGTAATTTACCTGATGACTTTAAGCCCGTACAATAAAAATCACTATAAAGCACATCCTTCCAAATCTCATTATATTTTCTTAAAATCAATGCATTATTCTTAAGCTATTATATATTATAGTATCGGTTTCAGGTCATTATCATCTAACAAAAAAGGGTCTACATCATGAAAAATCAGCTACAGTTTTTCGCCATATTTTGCATTTCTGCGTTTTTACTTTTTCTGCCAGCCAGGGCATCCGCTGATACGCAGCTTGTATCATCTCACTCCCAGCATATTACCTACTCTGCTTTTGAAATGGATCATCAGGGTGGAGTTGTGATGGATGTGACTATCGGCTTCGATACCGGAATGACTCAGGGTTATGACTCTTCCGGCGATCTTATTGGGGATATGAAAGAGGAAATAATGGAGTCGGCGCTCAGTTTTATGGATAATTATCCGAATGATACAGATTTTTTTGAGATCGTAAACCGGGGTGTAAATGCGCATCTTCGCAGTGCGTTTCCTGAGCTGGAAAACCTGGAAGTTCATTTTCGTATTGAGCCCCGGCCGGGTGTCAGTTTTGTTGTGCTGTCGGGCACGCTTTTCGAAAACGGGCAGTTACGTGAATTTTACGGTTTTGATCTTCCCGGTCAGGCAACAGATCATCAGAATGCCGGTGAATTCGACCTTTCAGTTTGGTTCGAGTATGAGCAGAACCTTGAACCCAACGAAATACCCAATGTTCTGATGGTTCGCCTGAATGTGGCCAATTTTATTACAAACTACCCTAACAATACTGATTTCTTCGAAATTTACAGCAAGAACATGGCCGCTAATCTGCTGGATGGCTTCTCAAATATCGCCAATGTAAATATCCGGTTTGATGTACCGCCAAATGATGTTGAAGTACCGTTTGTCTTTTCTTCACGCGTGTATTACGACCGCGAAGAATTTGTGGAATCATTTGGATTTAATGTGGAAAGCGTGGAAACCGGGATCTCCGGAACCACCGCCGGCTACGGTGCCATGCTACATTATGTAGTGGGAATTGAAAATCAGGAATACCCAAACATACTGGACGTAGAAGCTGACTTTAATGAATTCCTGATCAACATTTCAGGAACTGAACCCATAGTTGCGCAGCTGCACACCTTTACTGAAATGCTGACCAACAATTACGCTGATGTCCTTCGCGGTGCAGAAACATCTTTTGAGCTCAGTTCTGATGATTTGCCTGAAGCCGGGATGCAGTATAAAGCCGTACACGATGGTGAAAGAATCCGGAGCGGCGCAGGATTTCACCACGATTTTATTTCACCGGATAACCCTGACCATACGCTTGAAATATTCACCGGTCTTCAGCAGTACGATGGCGGCCTTTCCGGCGAAGCAGCGTGGCGAAATAACGTAATAGATATCGTGGAAAGCTTTCCATTCGACGGTGACATTATTCAGCTGAACTACGAACTTTCACACGCAGCTTCGGTGGTCGATTCTCCGGCACAGCTATCATCCACATCCTCAGGCACAGTTGAATCGGAAGTGTTTTGGGATTCGGGTAACAGCCTCTCTTCTTCAGCAATGGCAGACGGTTCGCTTGAAACAGACTCTTCCACAGATCCGGGATCAGATATTCCGGTAACTGTTACGCTGGATCAAAACTATCCAAATCCGTTTAACCCCACCACAAATATTCGCTACGAACTAAACACCGCTGCCGATGTTACGCTTGAAGTTTTCAATATTCAGGGGCAGCGGATTGCCACGCTTGTAAACAGCTTCCAAAACGCCGGCCTCTACACCGTTGATTTTGACGCGGCCAATCTCTCAAGCGGCGTATATTTTTACCGCCTGCAAACACCCGGGCAATCTGAAACGAGAAAGATGATGCTGGTGAAGTAGGATCGGTAAAGCGAGATTCGTGCAAAAAACATTGATAAAAAAGCCGCTTCATCTTTAAAGAGCCGGCTTTTTTTGATTGCAGATCGGCGACGTGCGATTAGTGATCTGAGATTTTTCCGGATTCTGATGGTTGTAATTGCAACCCAACAACCCCGAAGGGGTGAAATGATGATAGCGACCGCAGGAGCGATTGTGCAATAAGAACCGAGTTGGGATCGTGCCACCGCCTGCCATCACAGCCGACGGGCGCAGGGCGATTGCAGATCTTTGATGTGCGATTAGTGATTTGAGATTTTTTCGGATTCCAGATGGTTGTTTTTGCAACCCAACAACCCCGAAGGGGTGATATAATGATAGCGACCGCAGGGAGCGATTATGAAATAAGGACCGAGTTGAGATCGTGCCATCGCTTACCATTGTAATCGACGGGCGCGGGGCGATTGCAGATCGGCGATGGGCGATGGGCGATGGGCGATTAGTGATTTAAGATTTTTTCCGGATTCAAATGGTTGTTAATTGCAACCCAACAACCCCGAAGGGGTGAAATGATGATAGCGACAGCAGGGAGCGATTATGAAATAAGGACCGAGTTGAGATCGTGCCATCGCTTACCATTGTAATCGACGGGC
>PXAI01000227.1 GCA_003567135.1 Balneolia bacterium
AGGAACATATAGGTAACAATCCGCCACGGTTCAAACAATACGGCGGATGGTTCCGGAATAAACTTGAACGTTTCGGTAACCCACGCGCCAATCGGGCCGGTAAGAATCTGGATCAGATAGATGACCGTATTGATGGTAATCAGCCAGCGGATTCCGGCCGGCATGCTCATCCATCCGCGCTTAAAAGCCTGTCCAAATGATTCCTGCTGATACATGACTTTTTATCTGATCGTGTTTAATACAAATTTGTCGGAAGCTTCCACGCCCTGATCAGAATAAACCCGGCTAGCATTCCCCCAAGGTGGGCAAAGTGCGCGATTCCGGTCTGCAGGCTCGAAATCCCCATAAAAAGTTCGAAACATCCGTACATAATTACAAAGTACTTCGCCTTGATCGGGAATGGGATCAGCAAAAAGTAGATTTCGCGGTTGGGGAACATCATCCCAAAAGCCAGCAAAATTCCGAACACGGCTCCGGAGGCTCCTACTGTGGGAATAAAATACGGACCGGCGGCGGTCATTACTGGATCTGCGCCAATGTTGATGGCCATGTGAAGGATGGCCGCGCCGATTCCCGTAAAGAAATAATACTTCACGAACGTTTTGGTACCCCAGGTGTTTTCAATCGCCACGCCGAATATCCAGAGCGCAAAAAGATTGAAGAAAATATGGCCAATTCCGCCGTGCATGAACATGTACGAAATGAACTGCCAGGGATAAAACTGATACGGATCAGCCGGGAAAATTCCGACGCCGGACTGGATGGGATAAAGCGCGAAAAATGCGTGGATATACTCACCAATTCCCGGCGTTTGCTGGGCTACGAAAATCACTACATTGATGATCATCAAGTGCTTAACGGCCGGCGGAAACAGTGAAAAACTTGTGGTCTGCAAGGGAATAATTATTTCAGAAATTCAGGTCGTGTTTAATTCGGTAATATACGTTAATTCCGCTTAAGGTTACGGCAGGAATTCCCTGCCCCGGATAGACGGTATCACCACAGAGCCAGAATCCTTTAAACGGCGTTTCGGCGGGCGTCCAGTCAAGCAGCGAACGGCTCATCTGCTGGGGGATTCCGCCCACTCTGCCCTCCTTGCGATAGACCCAGTTTTGCCATGTTACGGGCGTGGCGGTATGCGCCAAAACAAACTCACTTTCGGAAAATCCGGGAAGTGTTTTATTGAGGTGATCCAGAATAAACTCCTCAGCCGCCGCCTTATTCTGATCGTAGCTGCCGTTCATCTCAAACCACGTTTTGGTGTTAGCGTGTGTGGATACATTCAGAACCCTCTTCCCCTCCGGGGCCCGCGTGTGATCACCCCGCATCGACATCGACACAAAAACGGATTCCGAATTCGTAAACGGAACAGTTTTGCCTTCCGGCAGATGTAATTGGTGATGGAGTGGCAGATCATCGGCATATTCATCAGAGGTAACCACGCCCATCGTAATCGCGCCCCAGGCCTCACTAAACCGGTCTGATTGCTTTTTAAACCACGTGCGCATCCACGGATCGGTCATATCCTTCAGGTTCCAGGATGGAATATTGGAAATAACGTGCTCCGCCAGATATTCCTCGCCGTTGGCCGTTTTAACTCGGTAACCGGTTCCCGAAAGCGCCTCGACTGATACCACTTTTCTGCGGCATTTCACTTCGCCGCCGCGTTCGGTAAGGTAATTTTCCAGCACTCTCACCATTTCAAGCAGGCCGCCATTCACGTAAAAATTCCGGTAATTCGTGTAGGTAATGGCAGGCGCGCCAAACAGAAAAGGCGTTTCGGGGGATTTTGCCTGAGCCGTAATCATCAGCTGTTCATCGATAAAACGGCGGAATTTTGGCGTATCTACTTTATAGGATTTCATCGTGCTCTGCACCGACCTGAATGCGTGCCGAAGCACCGGCAAATGCACCGGATTGTTATTGACGGCCATCCGGAGCCACTCATGCGGCTTTCGCGGCGGGAAAAATACGTTTTTACCCGAGGCCCCCCAGACGACATCCGCCACCTTAAACGCTTCCTTCCAGAATTTTCGCTGCTGCTCCGGATTACCAAAAACGCGTCCCGCTTCCTTTATCCATTCATCGCGGTCTTTGTAACGGATGATCGGCTCACCATCGATATGAACCGCCATCGAAGGCAGCAGTTCTTTTTTCGGCAGATCAATACCCAGCTCTTTCTCCAGTTTCCAGAGCGGCTGTTTTTCATCAAATCCGATTAACGTAGTCGCCCCGGATTCAAAAATATAACCCTTCCGTTTATACGACGAACTGCACCCGCCAGGCACATGCGCCGCCTCGAGCACTACGGGCTTCAACCCATCACGCGCCAGCAACGAACCGGCCGCCATCCCGCCCATGCCCGAACCGAGCACGAGGAATTTGGTTTCGAATATTTTGGTAGAATCTGACATAGGTGATAAAACACATTCGGTGTCAATTCAGTTTCAGGGGATTGGGGGAAATTGAGGGTTGGGGATGGTGGCGCGTTTCAAATTGTTAATATTACATTTAGGAATAAATCATCCTATAGGGACAGGGCATGCCCTGTCCCTATAGGATTTTTAAACACGTATTTTATTGCGCAACAGCTAATTAGGTTGATAAAATCGTAATCCTGAAAAATAATTATCTGGTGGCACGAAAGAGTCATCCCCCCAGCCCCCTTCGAAGGGGGAGGATTTTAAATTACTGTTTTTATTTATTTTGAAGCATACTCAACACTCAAAACTCATCACTCAAAACTGCGCTCCGCGCCCCTACCACTCTATCTTCTCTTTATTCAAAAACGCGCTGATTCCTTTCTGGCAGTCTTCGGTTCCTCTGGCGCGGGCGTTTACGGAGGCGGCCAGTTTAAGGGCTTCATCTGCCGGCATGTCGCTTACTTCGTTCATCAGTTTTTTTGTGGCATTCAGGGCTTCGCCGCTGGTTTTGGAGAGCAGCGTGTTGACGAGTTTTTTGACTGATTCCTCAAATGTATCATCCGGCGCGACTTGTGATATCAGGCCGATCCGTTCGGCTTCTGTCGCGCTGATGAGTCCCCCGGTAAATAAAAGGTGCCGTGCGCGGGTTTCTCCGGTTTTTTTGATGAGGTAGCGCGCCACCATTGCCGGTACGAATCCGATGCGCGTTTCCGTGTAGCCAAATTTTGCCGATTCGGCGGCAATGACCAGATCGCAAACGGTAGCGAGTCCGCATCCGCCGGCGATGGCGTGACCGTGAACCGCGGCTATTACGGGTTTCGGGCAGCTGGTGATCATAGAAAATAGTTCGCCCAGACTTTCGGAATCCGCCAGATTTTCTTCGTAGGTGGCACTTTTCAGGGCTTTAATAACGGCCAGATCGGCACCGGCGCAGAATACATCCCCCCGGCCTTTCAGCAGGATAATTTTCACTTCCGCCGCATCACGCGAAATCCTCACTGCTTCTTTCAGCCCTTCAACAACTTCGGGATTCAGCGCATTTCGCTTGTCCGGCCGGTTGATCCAAATGGTGGCGGTTCGTTTTTTTATTTCCAGCTGAACAAGGTTTGTGGAGAGGGTCTGCATAGGTCGGTTTTTAAGAATCAAATTTGTTTTCTGCCCTTGAAATTAGTGAAAAGCGCGCTTATTCAGAAAGCCGGGATTGGCTGAAGTTTTGTCTCACATTGCTTACTTTGCGGACATGGATTTAAAATTGAAGAACAAACATATTCTCGTAACCGGCTGCAGCAGCGGACTTGCCCGTGGCGTCGCCGAACGGCTGCTCAACGAAGGCGCGGACGTAACCGGAATCGCCCGAAACATCGACAAACTGAACGACCTGAAAGATCAGTGGCCGGATCAGTTCACCGGAATTCGTGCAGATTTGTACAAATCTGGTTCGGAGGATGAAATCTTTGATCTGCTCTCCGAAAAACCGTTGTACGGCATGCTTCTGAACGCCGGTGGGCCACCCGTGATGCAGGCCAAAGACACCCGACCCGAACACTGGGATGCCGCCTATCATACCGTTTTTCGCTGGAAAGCCGCGCTGGTTTTGAAGTTTCTGCCGAAAATGAGGAAGAGCAAATCCGGCCGGATCATTTTTATTGAAAGTCAGTCGGTCAAGCAGCCGATCCCGAAACTGGCCCTTAGCACTTCAATGCGACTTGCCGTTACCGGATTTGCAAAATCGCTGGCCGGAGATCTGGCGGAATCAGGAATTACGGTCAACGTGATCGCGCCCGGTTCGCACAGCACGCCTGCGATTGAGCGGGTCATTGAAGCCAGGGCAAAAGACGAAGGCATTTCTAAGGATGAGGCCCGAAACCAGCTTGAGGCAGGACTGCCAATGAAGCGCATGGGCACCGCTGAGGAAATCGGCGCACTGGCCGGATGGCTCTTTTCGGAGCATTCATCCTACATCACAGGACAAACCATCAGCCACGACGGCGGAAATATTTCACATCTTTTTGGATAATCTATGAGCGCATTTAAAGTAAAGCAGTACCAGTTTTCACTCCGGCCCAGGTCACGCGGTTTTCACCTGATCACCGATGAAGTCAGGAGTCATTTAACGGAGCTTTCGGAGTTCAGCAAAGGCACCGCGCACGTGTTCATCATGCACACCAGCGCATCTCTGACCGTAAATGAAAACGCCGATCCCAGCGTACGAAGAGATTTCGAAACTTTCTTCAACCGAACTGTACCCGAAGACACCTCGCTCTACGAACACACCCTGGAAGGCACCGACGATATGACCTCCCACATCAAAAGCTCGCTGCTCGGCCCCTCGGTAACTCTGCCCGTAAAAAACGGCGATTTTCTAACAGGAACCTGGCAGGGCATTTACCTGCGCGAGCACCGAAACCGCGGCGGATCAAGAAAGATTGTGGTTACGGTTATGGGGGAGTAGAGTTTCAATTTTTATTTGTGTATTGACGGAATCGCTACGCTTTAGTGTTGAGTTTTGAGTGTTGAGTATTTTGCTCAGCACTAAATTAGTCGGAGCAACTCTAATCAGTTCCAACAACCTCCCAACCATCCGCGAACCGGCCGATTTGAATTGTGAATGGTGAATTCTTGAATGGTGAATTAGGAGAGCGCTTCGCTTTAGTGTTGAGTTTTGAGTGTTGAGTTTTTCGCTGCCCACCTAGATTGCCATTCAGCTCAAGTAGGTTGCATAACCTTCCAACCAACCGCGAACAGGTCAATTCTGAACTCTGATTCGAAACGAAGTGAAGAACCGCGTAGCGCTTTCTTGAATTCTGAATTAACCCGCCATCCGCGAACCGGCCATTTTGCATTTTTAATTTTGCATTTTGAATTAAATCGCCGCCGCGAACCTGCCAATTCTGAATTCTGAATTCACTAATTCTGAATTCAGCCACCCTGTGCAAAAAAAAAAGCTCCGACAGAAACTGCCGGAGCTTGTAATATCAGTTTTGCAACGGATTAGTAACGGTTACCACCGCCATATCCACCGCCGCCGCCACGACGATCACCGCCGCCGCCGCCACGATAGCCACCGCCACCGCCACCGCCACGATTGTTCTCGCGAGGACGTGCCTCGTTTACGACCAAATTACGGCCGGCGAATTCTGAATCGTGCATAGCATTGATTGCTTCTTCACCTTCGCTGTCGCTGGCTAATTCTACAAATCCAAAGCCACGGGATCTACCTGTATGCCTGTCTTTGATGATTGATACTGAGTTAACTGTTCCATAAGCTTCAAATGCCTCACGCAGATCGTCTTCTGTCGTTGTATAAGGCAAATTACCTACATAAATGTTCATATCGGACTAATTGAGATTATTAAAGAAAACCGATGCTTCACCGTTGAAACATCAGTTGTATTCGGAATTGCCTTATGCTTTCATCAAAAGGGACATCCAGATAGCCGTTACGACTATCAGTGTTTAATATACAGATATTTTAAGGATTTACACGTGTAAAATCGAAAACATAAAAAAACCCACTCTGAAGGGGTTCAGAGCGGGTTTAAAAAGGCTAAGCCGTTATTTTTACCTGTCAAAATCAGGCTGAAAGCGGTACGGATGGATCGGAACCGTACTTGAGCGGCGCTGTTCGCGGCATCCCGGGGTGTTCGCATCAGGCGCAAAACACGGCTCCGGATCTTTTCCAAGTCCGATCACCGTCATGCGGTCTGATGATATACCGTTTTCGCGATAGAAACTCGCAACCGCGTTTGCTCTTCTCACGCTAAGGCGCAGGTTATACTGATCGCCACCAACGTGATCGGTGAATGCCTCAACCCGAACTGTGTAGTTAGGATTGTTACGAAGCTTCTCCACGTTGTCACGGAGAAGTCCGCGTGAGTTGCTGTCGAGTGACGACATATCGAAATCGAAGTTTACGGTGTTGAGCTCGCGGATTACCGGCGGATCGTTCGGATCAAGTGGATCGGTACCCATAATAATTTCCTCACCGTCGGTAAAACCGTCGCCGTCGGTGTCAGGATTCAGCGGATCGGTTCCATGAACGTAGATTTCTTCATAATCAGTAAGGCCGTCACCGTCCGTATCAGGGTTCAGCGGATCAGTACGGTATTTGAAGATTTCATCGTAATCTGAAAGACCGTCGCCGTCGGTGTCGGGATTCAGCGGATCGGTTCCGTAGACGTAGATTTCTTCGTAATCAGTCAGCCCGTCCCCATCGGTATCGGGGTTAAGCGGATCGGTTCCGTATTTGAATATTTCGTCGTAATCAGAGAGGCCGTCGCCGTCCGTATCCGGGTTCAGGGGATCGGTTCCGTAAACAAAGATCTCATCGTAATCCGAAATACCGTCGCCGTCGCTGTCCATTTGGCGCAGCACGTCGTGCGGAAGGCTTTTCAGATACTCGAGCGTAAGCTCTTCAGGATGCTGAATTTCCTTAGTAGAGCGACAGCCCGAAAACACAAGAATTATCGCAAGAGAAGCTAAAGCGAGTTTAGAGAGAAGGTTCATAGATTGTTATTTCCTAATCAAATTGAAGGTGAGAAGCAGGTAATTGTGATATAATTTCCGACCGAATTATATTCAGTCTCAAAGATAATTATTTTGTAAGCCATTTAGTATGCGGTACATAAAATATTTTTCAAAATCCGTTAATATACCGGCATCTGCTAATATTTAGTTTGCTTTCGGGTGATAAATCCTCGTATATTTAGCGCTCTTTGAACGGGGCTATAGCTCAGCTGGCTAGAGCGTCGCGCTGGCAGCGCGAAGGTCTGGGGTTCGAATCCCCATAGCTCCACAACACATAATTTTAAGATACTTACATCTTAATCTTCAAGGCCTGACTTGTGAAATAGTCAGGCCTTTTTTATTGGGCTGCGATTTTCGTTCCGGGCAAGAGAATGCAAAATTCAAAATGCAAAATGCTGAATTCAGAATTCATAAATTCAGATTTCAGAATGGGCTTGCGCGCGTGGGCTGTGGGACCTTTTAAGAACTATGACAACAGTCTATAAACCACATATATTATTGATATTTATTATCTTAATAACCTGTAGGGACAGGGCATGCCCTGTCCCTACAGGTGGGTCCAGCAACCATCGAAAAAAAATCACATCTCCCCTTTCAAACATCAGAACTTTTTTCAGTGGGATCAGTTCAATATCTTGAGCGGAAAATAAAATGCATTTTTCGCGGTTTATTCTTTGGGTCCGCATGTCGGAGGATACTTACATTTCAGGGCATAAAACACGCCTATGGTAAACACGTTACTGTTTCTCTTTCTTATAAACATTCTGAACCTCACGGATTCGACGCCGGATGAGAATTATCATCCGGAAATAATGATTTTTGCCTCAGAATCCACGACTCCGGATGTCCGCCTTCAGCATAAGCAGCTGGGTGAAATTCGTTCGGCCAATAACGGCGTGCTGATTCGCCCCTTATCCTCGCCAACCTGGATGCCCGCCGAGAACGCGCAGCCTGTATCAAATGCCGATTCAGTGCGCACTATTGAGAATGGTTTTGCGGTAATTCAGATCGGAAGCCAGTCGGTACTGCGAATTAAACCCAACAGCCTCATTACCATTCACGGTATGCGGGGCGATGACGGCCCGGTTACGCGCATTCGCCTGGAAAAAGGAGAAATGATGCTTCAGGCCACGCTGAACGATGATCTTGTTGAGCTAAGCACGCCAAGCGCCATCGTTACAGGGAATAATCTCAGCTACATTGTGGAAGTTCACGAGGATGGATCCTCCGTATTTACCGGACTCAGCGGGACCACAAATATTACTGCACTAAATTCAGGTGAGATGCTCCAGCTGATGCGCCGCAATAAAGTCGCCATCGATCACCGCGCACAACTATTTACCATCCAGCAAATAAGCAACCGCGAGCTAAACCGGTACTTGCTGGGATATGATCAGTTTGAGACTGAGCAGTAGAAGAGAAGAAAAGAAAATTCAGATTCGTAGCGGAGCGTAGAACCGCGTAGCGCTTTCAAAAATTCAGAATTTAGAATTGGCTTGCGCGCCTGGGTTGAGGAATTTCTGCAATCAATGGCGCTCTTAATGGTTAACTAACTGTTAAATAAAAACCTGTAGGAACAGGGCATGCCCTGTCCCTACAGGTTGTGGTAAATATTGAATGATTAGGCACCCTATTTATTAGCCATAAAATTTAAAGTTCATTTGGATCGAGTTTGATCTTGCAATCGGGTTATTATGGTCTTATCTTTCAGATTCGGGGTAAGTTCTGCACGGCCAGCTCCCTCTGAACTCCATCAGGACCGGAAGGTAGCAGTGGTAGGAGGTCGTAGCGGCGCGATGCAGGGGGCTTACCCCGTACTATTTTTTCAGGGTTTAAGCTCTTTGGGCTTAAACCCTTTTTTATTTCGCCATATTTCCTTCCAGATGCTCCGCGATCTGATCTGCGTGCACGATGGAGTTCTCGATAAACCAACGGCTTGTGTTTAGTCCGCCGCATATCACGCCCGCCAGATAGAGCCCTTCCCTGCTTGATTCCATCGTTTCAGGATTATACACCGGTGTGCGGTAGCGGTCGTCTTTCAGGTCGATGCCCAGCATTTCGATGAAATCGTATTTCGGCTGGTATCCGGTCATCGCCAGTACGAAATCGTTTTTTATGGTTATAACGCCCTTCTGCGTCTGGATATCCACCTCGGTTTCGCGGATTTCCTTCACCGTGCTGTTGAACCAGGCTTTGATCGCGCCCTCGCTGATCCGGTTTTCGATATCCGGACGAACCCAGTATTTCACGCCGTCTTTCAGCGCGCTGTCGCGAACCACCATCGATACGTTTGATCCGCAGCGATAGGTTTCCAGGGCAACATCCACCGCGGAATTTCCGCCGCCAACAACCAGCACATCGAGGCCTGCGTAGGGATGCGGTTCATCATAATAATGCTTCACTTTGGGCAGGTGCTCGCCGGGTATTTCCATATTTCGCGGCTGATCGTAGAATCCGGTCGCCACGATGATTTTATCCGCCGAATAGGCATCTTTGTCGGTGGTGACCGTATAATCACCGTCACTTCCGCTGATTTCTTTTACCGCTTCATACACGTGCACATCCAGATCGAACGCTTCACGAACCCGGCGATAGTACTCCAGCGCCTCACGCCGCGTGGCCTTGACCCCGTGTGAAATAAACGGAACTCCGCCAATTTCGAGACGGTCGGAAGTTGAGAAAAAAATCATGTTCGTGGGATAGTTGAACACCGAATTAACCAGACATCCCTTTTCAATAATTTTCGCCTGTATCCCTTTTTTCTTAAGCGCAATCCCGCAGGCCAGCCCGATCGGCCCCGCGCCAACAATAATTACCATATCTTTTTGCTTTCTAATACTCGTTTTGTCGTTCTGAAAGGTAAAACTATAAAATGTAAGGTGCTGTTCCTTTTATTGGGTGGATGTGGGCTGGGGGTGCATTTAATGCCTGTTTTCCCAAATTCAGCGCCGTTTGAATCTTATCTTTCTAAAGACTTTAAACTTGAAAAGTATTTCACTGAACTCACCAGATATATTTCAATGAGATATCAGCGGATGTAATTTTTTATTTTTAGTTCCTTTATAAACCGAAAATCTTTCCTGTTTTTTGAGATCAACGGAACATCAAGGATGATCGCAGTTGAAGCTATCAACATGTCAGGTATCATTACTCCATGACTTAGTCTGTATTGCTCAAACAACACAACGGCTTTATCAGAAATCATCGAGTTTAACGGAATGACTTCAAATCCTTCTAAAAATGTCTTCAGTAATCTGAAATCTTGCTTATTCTCACATCCTACCATCAACTCAAGCTGAGTAATAACACTGACAGCCAATCTATAGTCATTTTCCAGCTCAATAATACTCGATTTTGCTTTTTCAATACCCCTGCTGTAATCGATTAAAACGTCGGTATCTATGATAAGCAGTTCGTCAGGCATAATTTATTTTGAGGCCCAATGAGTCTTGCGAACATTTTCAACCCATTCTGTGCTGTCATTCATCTCTTCACGATCCTTCCAGATACCAAAAAAAGGACTTTCAGATAGATTGTTGATTTTTTGCTCCCCGGAGCTCTCCTTTTGAGTATACCTTTGATAGAGGAAGTCAATGAAATCCTGAGCCTGCCGTTTTGCCTCTGGTGGCAACTGCTTTATTTTTTTTGAAACTGTTAGTTCTTTCATGGGATGTAATTTTACATGTAATCTAACAAAAAAAACTCGAAGGCAGCTAAAAAATTGCATCAAGGCGTCTCAGATGTATATTGATCTTTCTTGTATCTGGTGATGCGCTTTCGGAACTACTCTAAAAACTCAATCACCGCCTACCTCTCCAAACTCACGCTGATCTCATAAATCTCCAAATCCAGCGCGGTGGCGACTGCGAAGTGGTTTCCGAGAACGCTCATTACAAATCGGCCCTGCTGGCCGGTAGCGAAATCCTGCGAATTATGACTCAGGAATTCTCCGTCTTCGGTGAACAGCTCTATGACCGTGATTTCCTCGTTTTCAACGATTTGAGTAGTTATGTGCAGCAGATATCCGTCAACAGGATAATAACCATAGCTTCGGCTGAGTATCCGGGCGGTCATGGGATCGCTGCCTTCGAACTGGATGGAGAAGTATCCGGGTTCACTTTTGAGTTCATTAGCCGGGATTGCGGCTTCCTCATGGTAAGAGAATCCGTTGATTACGCTTTCCTGCACCCAGGTTTCGCCATCCCACGCATACACGTAATTCGACCCGTAATAAAAAGCCGGCGCAAAGATGAATCTGTTGGGACTGATGAAATGAATATCACCGGCGCCGCCGTTTCTGGCGATGTGTTTGAGCAGCTCAATATCGGCGTATTCGAGCGTTTCATAATCTCCGAAGCAGGCATCCCCGATTTCGGATTTCTCGTTCAGTTCATAAAACAGGCAATTGCCGGCGTGCATGGCGTACGCAACGGTCAGATACCGGTTCCCTTCCCAGTGATGAACCTGACCCGTAACAACCGGATGATGCGATTCATGCCTTACGTGTCTGATGAAGTTGCCGGAGTGGTCAAATACCGTCGTTCGGCCATTGTTGATGTCAGGGATGGAAATTTCCGGGCCAATCATATACGCGAAGTTCACCCCGAGCAGCTCCCCCGGCCCGCGGCCTTCCCTGCCAAATGCCGTTTCGAGCGATCCGTCACGCCCTAAAACATGCACTCTCATTAGCTGCGCATCCGTAAAGATAAACCCGTTTTCAGATGCCACGACAGACCCCGGCGAAATTACCCACGGCGGATTCAGTTCGGGAAATTCATCTATACTGGTGATGAGATTCAGCTCGACCTCAAAGTTAAGCTGCCGGGTTTCTGTATCACCGGGAGCGCAGCTGGCGAGGAGGATTGCTGCGAGGAGGGATAAGATAAGTTGAGATGATTTTTTGGGCATGATGGGGCTTGACAATGAATATTGAAGGGTTTACCCACTATGAATTATAGATAATTTTTCATGAACTTGTCCCAGGATTCTCCCCTTATTGTATCTTCATCGAGCGTTTTCAAGCGCTCATTTAAAATAGATTTTTGGTGTTCAGATAAAGGAACTTCATCTGGCTCAGACGCAATTGAATCCCAAATAGTCTCAACCAAAAATAGTTTTTCACTTTTAGTTAGATTCTCGATCTGTTTGATGAGTGCATCATCCATATTTATGGGATTAGAGGTACTTTAAAAATTTGCTTAAAGACGAGAAGGAATGCATTTAAATTGTAGATTATTTTGCTTTAGAGAGCAAATTTAATCAACAAACTTTTTTATGGTGTAACAACCATCTTTGTACTGTAGTTGTATTTTGAAATTCCCTGTGCTGAAAATGGGTTTTAAATCCATAACTGAGACCGGCAAATTACAAAGCCGAATCATCACCCGAAATGATACCATTTAAATCACCATCTCCGTAATATCCTCACAAACCCCATGCCCTACCGCAAAATCATACACATCGACATGGACGCGTTCTACGCTTCCGTCGAGCAGCGGGATCATCCTGAGCTGCGGGGCAAGCCTGTGGTGGTGGGAGGGGCGCCGGCGGGGCGCGGCGTGGTGGCGGCGGCGAGTTATGAGGCGCGGAAGTTTGGGATTCATTCGGCTATGCCGGCCTATCGCGCCATCCGGCTTTGTCCGGGCGCTATCTTCATAAAACCGCGTTTTGAGGTCTATAAATCGGTTTCGCACGAAATCCGTGAGATTTTCCACGAATACACCGATCTGGTTGAGCCGCTCTCGCTGGATGAAGCTTACCTGGACATCTCCGAAAATAAAAAGGGCATCACTTCTGCCCGAAAAGTGGCGGAGGAGATACGGAAGAAAATCCGGCAGCAAACCGGGCTTACGGCCTCAGCGGGCGTGGCGGTGAATAAATTTGTGGCCAAACTGGCGTCTGATCTGCATAAACCGGACGGACTCTGCGTAATCACGCCCGAAAAGATGATCCCGTTTCTGGAGCAGCTGCCGCTCGGCAAGTTTCACGGTATCGGCAAGGCGACGGAGGAAAAAATGCATCAAATGGGGCTTTATACCGGCGCCGATCTGAAGGCTCTTTCCGAGCCGGAGATGGTGAGCGCGTTCGGAAAACCGGGACGTTTTTACTTCCGAATCGTGCGCGGCGATGACACCCGGCCCGTGCAGCCCGATCGCATCCGGAAATCAGTCGGGGCCGAAAATACCTATTCCGAAGATCTTTCCAAACCGGATGAAATCAGAGGCAGGCTTTCTGAAATCGCGAAAAAAGTTTCCGGTCGCCTGCAAAATATCGACGCGGCGGGAAAGACCATAACGCTGAAAGTCCGCTATGATAATTTTGAGACCATCACGCGGAGTTTTACGCACGAAAACTATCTCAACGAGGAGGAAAAACTTTACGAAACCGGCGAGCAGCTGCTCAGCCAGACCGAGGCCGGAGAGCGAAGCGTCAGGCTGCTCGGGTTATCCGTCTCAAACCTGAATCTGCACGATGGCGAATCAAAATCCGGCACGCAGCTGGAACTGGAACTGAAGTACTTCACCCGCCGGAATACGGACGATATCTGAAGTTAATCCTCAGCAAAAACGCCCGCCAGAAACAGGATGTGATCGTTTAGCGGTGTATAAATCAGTTCAGCGCCCCGGTGAATATCATCCCGGCTGACGTTCGCGGCGAAGCGCTTGTCCTTCAGTTTTTTGGTCACGGATTTGGCCTTCATGCCCGAAAAACCATCCGGACGCATCAATGAAACGGCGTGCATAAATCCGGAGAGTTCATCGCAGGCAAAAAGATAGCGCTCGATCTCGGTTTCGGGCTTTTTCCCGGTGCGCTCCGGCGCGTGGGCACGAATAGCCTCCGTCACATTTTCCGAAATATTCAGCTCAGGAAAAACGTGCTGAAGCGCGTAATTCGGATGCTCGTCGGGCTGCTTCTCCCAGTCCAGATCATGTAGCAAGCCCGCCAGCCACCACTCCTCTTTTTCTGCGCCCGATTTGCCAAGCTTCCCGGCGTACGCCTCCATAGCCTGAGCCACCATCCTGCAGTGATGCCGGAGATTATCGTTTTCAATCCAGGTATTGAGCAGTTCGACGGCCTGTTCGCGGGTCATGATATTGGGTTTAAGTTCTCGGAAACGGATTATCCGGATCAGAACCAATATCGCCTTATCGCATTCCTTTCACAATTCCGTTTGAACATTTTTCCTCATCCTGCAGGCCATACTCGTTGTAAACGATTTCGCACTCAATCACCACGGGGCGGCCGTTTGCCGTTACCGCAATACGATAGTTGTGCTCGCGGTCGAAGTATTCATACCACTGATATTCCTCTTCATCCCACTTGTACAGACGCGTATTCGATCCGATGATGAATACGGTTCCGTCGGCGCCGGCTTCAACATCCTGTGCCGATCCGGGCATTCTTTCCCACGATCTGCCGCGCTGCCGGAAAATTTCGTTTCTGCGGTTAACCAGCCATGGGCGACCGCCTTGATCCGCCGCAATTCTCACCGCCGTGCCGGAAAACTCCTGCCAGCGTCCGCTTTCCGGATCCCACTTGTATGGCGTCTGATTGGTGCCGAGAATCCATTTATCCCCGTTTGCTCCGATGGAAATTTCCGTTGCGCTGCCGGGCATCCGCTCCCAGTTATCTCCCCTGCGAACGTATATTTCATTGCGCTGATTGATGACAACCGGAGTGCCGTCCGGCGTTATCGCAATTTTCTGAGCCGTGCCGCTGATCTGAACCCATTCGTATTCATCTTCATCCCAGAAATAGGGCGAATTGTTCATCCCGATGATCCAGAGCGAACCATCAGCGCCGGCGCTGACCGACTGGGCTTTTCCGGGAAGTTGCTGCCACTGTGCAAAAATAATTTCAGCAGGATAGAGCGCCGCAACCACGAAAACGGCGATAAGTATAAAACGTTTCATAAATATCCGATAAGAAGGAGTTAATAAAATAATGTCGATATTAAATTAACAACATTACCTTAATTTTCCCCCTCTCAATCGAACATATCAGCCTTTTTTTGAGGCGGGATTATTACTTTTTATTCCCGAACATAATCATCAAAACGCCGGC
>PXAI01000382.1 GCA_003567135.1 Balneolia bacterium
CCGTCGTCAAGGTCAATTGCAGTGGACAAGACTCGGGGTTTAATGTCAACTGGGACGGGGTTCAAATCATACGCCGGCGCGAGGCGCCAGCCGTCGGGCCCGGCGTACAGAAAACCATGATTGCGCAGGTGATCGTCCGTATTCGAGATCAGGATATTGAAGACGATGCGACTCCAAAGTAACCGCATGTCGGCTTTGGGCTCGGCTCCATACTGCCGCAGCGCATCAACAAACTCCATATAGCTTCGCGTCTCATTGTCCACAGCGCCAAGCATGCTCATAGCGGAAAGAAATGGGATTCGACTACCCTCTTCCCGGTCAAACCGCTGTAGCAGCAGAACAGACTTGGTGCCAACCGTTTCCAACCGCCAACGTGGGACAGTGAGGCCAGCATTTGCGGCAAGCTGAAGCGCTACAGTCTCCCAGCGCACGACGTCAATCTCATCATCCTTGTGGGGAAATTTGGCAATCAGGAGTCGTCCGTCGGCATCCCTGACCGAGGCTTTCGGCCGCGCCCCACCCAAGGATGATCCTGGCGCCAACAAGAGACGAAGGTCCTCATCAGTGTCAGAATCCCCGGCCACATGTTCAGCCGCAGAAAGTAATCGCGGAAGATCCACCAAGGGCGGAATCGGCATGGCATCCGCCGTGGCCAGAAATGGGCCGCTGGCGTCCAGAGAAAATCGAAGGGCTCCCTGACGGGCTTCATCGTTCACCTGGAGCAGGTAATCAATTTCCCGCAGTGTTCGAGGCGTCTCACCAGCTGATTCGGCGCGCCGACGTTCAGCTCGGCGCATGAGAACCCGTCCCCAGCGGTCGGGTGCTGAGTCTCCAATCCCACCAAAAAGCGGCTTATCCTTGGGGGTATGAAAAGCCCCTGAGCCAAGCTGAAGAGCCGGCTCCAAGGCAAATCGATCGTCACGCGCAAGCCAGCTGTCGTCGTATTCGAAGGAGGCACTGTCCCGCCCCTTCCGCATTCGAGTCCAAAGCCGCCCGACCAGTACAGGACGACCGTCGAGGTCCACGTAAACCAGGGCCTGAGTTTCCATCAGGACTCCCCTTTCTGACCTCGGGGTTTCCCGGGTCGCCTGATACGCTGGGGCAGGTTCTCTTCTTCCAGATCCTGCCCAACAGGGTCATTCTTGATGTCCGCAAGGTCGCCCAGCCCGTCATGCAGGCCAAGGACAAACAGAATGGTGGCGTAGTTGCCCAGAGATACGCCAGGGTCCCCCTTCTCAGCTTTGTGGAGCGTCATACGGCTGACCGACGCCCGTTCCGCCATGATTTTGGTGGGAATACGACGCCGTAAACGAGCCGCACGAATATCCTCGCCCAGCTTTCTCAACAGGCGCCGAACAGGGAGCGGCAGGTCGATGTTCTTTCTTGGCGGTGACATTTAACGTCCATTATTATTTTCACTAAATGAAACAATGTATACATTACTGGACATTATATCAAGTGCCGATCTGCCGAAATCTACAGAGAATACCGCTTACAGTCTATTTTTCCAGACCTTATTGGAGCTAAAGTCTAATAAATTGGACCGCACCACTGAATGAACCGCCCCGGGTATCGCGGAGGCTCCGACTCTTGAGAGAATGGAGTCATGAACAAGTCCAACAAGTTTTCACCTTAGGTCCGCGAGCGGGGAGTACCCATCACTGTGGGCAGCCGTGGAATCGATTGCGCCGAAGATCGGCTGTGTGCCGCAGACCTTGCTGGAGTGGGTCAAGCGAGCGGAAGTCGATGCCGGGGAGGGCCCTGGCCGAGACCATCAATGGCCTGTACATAGCCGAGCTGATCCATCGGCGCGGCCCCTGGAAGTCCAGGGAATCAGTGGAACTGGCAACGCTGGAATGGGTGTCCTGGTTCAACCATCAGAGATTGATGGAGCCCTTGGGGTACATTCCGCCGGTAGAGGCTGAAGCAGACTACTGCCGGCAACTCGATGGTCAGGTCGCAATGGCGGCTTGACTTAAACCAAGTAGCCTCCTCAATACTCGGGGCGGTTCACATAGCCAACTTGTAAGCAGAAAAGTCGCCAGTGCTACACAGCATGGTTGTTTTGATTAGAGCTGTGCTTTAACAAACTTTCTGCAGGGATTGAAAATTTCTCGTGCAGCCCCTCAATCATGCGAAGGGTCAGGGGGCGCTTTCGGGCCAGAACTTCATACACCCGATTCTTGCGACCAATCACCGGGACTAGATCCTCAACGCTGAGCCCTTGCTGCTCCATTCGGAATTTTATGGCCTCGATCGGATCTGGGAAATCGACTGGATAGTGCTCTCGTTCGTAAGCCTCAACAAGCGTTACAAGCACATCGAGCCGATCCCCTTGAGGCGAGTCAGCCTCAGCGGACATAAGACCTTCAATCTCATTTAAAGCGGCCTCGTAATCAGCTTCTGTTTTAATCGGACGAATTTCCATTAGACACCTCAAATTGTCTGAGCATCAATTTCGTCGTACTGCTTGTGAGTTCCGATGAAACGGATATAGACGACGCGGTAAGCGTAATTGATCCAAACCACGACTCGATAGTTGTTTCCAGCAATATTAAAAACAACACGACCATCGCGCAAAACGCTGGCGTTTGAGAATTGTGCCTTCACCTCATTGGGAGTGGACCAATCGGCCTTCAGGGTTTCTCGATACCAAGCCATTCCTGGCTCGATAGAGTCCGCGTAGGAAGGCGAGCTCTCCCAGAACTTTCTCAGCTTCGAAAGTGCAATGATCCGCATAACCGCATCTTAGTCCCATTTTGGGACTTTTGCAACCCCGAAGATGCGAATAGCCCCGTCTTTGACTGCTCATATAACTTCCTCCTATGCTCAAATCAGAGACCAGAAGTGTCCACGAGACCATCAACGAACTGTACAAAGCCGAACTGATCCATCGGCGCGGCCCCTGGAAGTCCAGGGAATCGGTGGAACTGGCGACGCTGGAATGGGTGTCCTGGTTCAGCCATCAGAGATTGATCGAGTCCTTGGGGTACATTCCGCCGGTAGAGGCTGAAGCAGACTACTACCGGCAACTCGATGGTCAGGTCGCAATGGCGGCTTGACTTAAACCAAGTAGCCTCCGCGATACCCAGGCGGTTCAGCCTGCAGAACGCCCAGCAACCGATTGACCTTCTCCAGGAACTCAACCCGAAAGCCCGTCTCGGTGGCCAGTTGATTCAAGGTTTCCAGAGACAGGTTCACTGGGGCTCCTCCCAGGAACGGTCGAGCAACGAGTGAGGAACGACGAGGTTCCAATTCGACAGGTATCGAGTCGGCCCGGTACTGCCGCGAGAGAGATAGTGTGGACTCGCAGGTATGTTTTGACGCAAAGCTTCCAATATGGAATCCTCGACCATCAGCGATTCCCGGTGAGCCTCCAGATACCAACCCGTTTTGGCGACCGTGGTCGCGTTACCCAGCGCCAGCGCATAATCACATACGGTTTGCAGATTCAGGTATTCGACCATCTCAAGCGAACGCCAGACTTCTTCCC
>PXAI01000211.1 GCA_003567135.1 Balneolia bacterium
CAAAACTTTTAAAGAACTCGAAAAGATTTCTCGTAAGGCCATGAGGAGTCAATTAGATTCGCATCGAATCGAGGGAATCAATATTTCTAAAAAAGACGCCGATAAAATTCGACAGGAAGTTTTGCAGGAGTTTTATAAGTCTAACTACTCCCCAAATCCCTGAATAACTTCTTCATCGGCTCATAGTTCTTTTCTGCTGCTGATTGTACAGCTTTAATGTACTCATCCATGCGGCTTTCGGTGATCACATTAAACCGGAATCTTTCAAACCCGTGCTTGAGTGCTACTAAATTGGAAAACAGACGGGCTGTTTACCTTCACGAAATGGATGAATGAAGAGTAACTCAGCGTGAGCTTGTGCAGTAAACTCAATCAGTTCCGACCGGGTTTTTATTGCCATTGGAATTGTTTTCAGGAATTCTTGCTCATAAATCACAACCGCATTATCGAGATGCTTGGCTGCGGGAAACAAGAATCCTGCTTTTGAAATGTTTACTTGTCGAAGTTCGCATGCAAACTCATAAAGATGGGATAGAGCAGCTTGATGAATCGAAGATATCAGTTCCCAGTCAAACTTCTCAATACGATTAATCTGCGATTCGTATTTCAATTCTGCTCGTAAGAAACCACGGTACTCCTCCCTGTGAATCTGAATGGGATCAGTTAATCCGAGCTTGTTTGGGAGTATTTCGCCTTCACTTTTAGGGCTATCATATTTCATGACCTAATAATAAGCATATTCCTTATTTCACACATTATAACGCTGATTTAAACCCGTGGTGACCATGCAACCAGTTTTGTGCAGTTCAGGTAATTTAACTACACTACAAAAACGCCAAAATCCAATGCAAGTGCCGTAGGTACGACTGGTATAAACCTCAACGCCTGGATGTCAAAGCTACCAAGAGTGTCCTTTAAGGACGAATCGCCCATCTGATTCCTCTCCTTTATCGAATCCATACCGGGCGTACCTACGGCACGCTTATTTTCTACCGTCCATTACCCCGGATTCCTGTCCTTCGCTATCGCTGCGGACATCCATCCGGGGTTACAATACCTGTCGTCCGCAAGGCGGACTGTTGGTTAAAGACTGATGAGCCTAATCAGCTATTTACGCGGAACTCGAGTAAGATTTTGTAGAATTATCGAAACATTAACACTGGAAGAAACCTCGAATTTACATTGTCTGGCACAAAAGCAGAGACAAGAAATATTTATCCAATAGTTAGTACACAAGCATTAAATTAAGGCCTCAATACTTTATAAAGCCCTCTTGTCCCGTGAGGGACAATCTATCAGTAGAAACTCAAAGCAATCTCTTAATCCGCGTGCTGTAGGTACGCTCTATGGGTTTCAGCAAAGAATAGCCCAATAGAATGATGACGTCCGCAATCAAGAAAACCGCTCTGTGACCAAAAAAACTGCGGTGCCGGGACGCCCCATAGGCTGTACCTGACTGCACAACAATTCATAGGTTAGTTTTCTTTCTACCGATAGGAAGTCCCTGACGGGACATTTCATCTAAATTGAACATGATAATTCTCAAGCTTAATATTTACAGCAATTTGAACATTTTTGAGTGCTGAGTTGTGAACTGCAAATTTTGAATAAACATTCAATTCGGCAGATTCTATGATGCTTTTTTAAAGAGCTTATGAAATCAACTAAGACGATCTTTATTAATACAACCCGCCAGCGCTTATAATGGTCTAATATCCTGATTCTCTGCAATTATTTGCGCGTTCCCCTCATGCAGCTTAAACTGTGAAGGATTAACTTAACGCCCAAATCACCCATCAATCCGAACAACCCGTTTTTTTCGTAAAAGGCAGTACGTACCACAACTTCCATACCCCCGCTACAACGTCTATTAAGTGCCATGAAAAAAGCTGGATACGCCCTACCCGCCGATACCGCTGAAAACAAATTCGCTGTTTTCATTTCCTTCATATTGAATCCGCTGATTCTGGCCCCGCTGATGTTCCAGCTCATTATTTCTGCTGAAAACCCGGTTGAAGGCAGCGGGCTTATGCTCTGGATTGTTGTTTTCTACGCCCTCGTGCCCTTTATCATCCTGGCTTCTTTCAGGTTGATGCACAAAATTGAAACCCTGGAAGTCCGCAATCAGCATAAACGACATCTGCCCTTTGCTCTTGGAATTCTGAGCTATATCTGCGGTTTCGCCGTAATCCTGTCCGTAAACGGAACACACGGACTCCTTCCTGCCGCCGCCTTCACCCTTCTGATTTCCAGCCTGGCGGCCGCACTTATCAATATTCGATGGAAAATCAGCATCCATTGTGCCGCCGTAGCCATCGCGGCTGTTTTTTTGTGCGGAGTTTTTTACGACTTCCGCCCCGGACTCTTTATAGCCGGCTGCATGATTGGTATATTAGCAATCGCACTGATGGGCTGGTCCAGAATCAGCCTTCAGGCCCACACGCCCGGTCAGGTGGCCGGGGGCATACTATTAGGCCTGTTTTCGGGTTTAATGGTTTTACGCTTTTATCCAATGTGAACTAAACCGCTTAATGGCTAACCCTCATTATTACCGGCTCTTTTCTGCTGAAGAGTCGCGCATGGTCGATGCTGATACTATCGGTAAATTCGGGATTCCGGGTTTTACGCTCATGGAGCTGGCTGCGGCTCAGGCATCCCGCCATATTTCAGAGTCGGTATCTTTTGGTGAGGAGATCACGTTTTTTTGCGGAAAAGGCAACAACGGGGGCGACGCACTTGCCGTGGCACGGCACCTGGCCGAATCCGGCTTCACGGTCCGGATTTATTTCCCGGGCGGCACAGACGGCCTTTCTGAAGACACCGGGGCCAATCTCAAACTACTCAAAAAAATTCAGCAAAAAGGAACACAGGGTGTTGTCTATGTTGAAAAAGTCGCCCTTCCCGAGAAAATAACTTCCCCGGTAGTTGTCGACGGCCTGTTCGGTACGGGCCTCAGCCGGGAGGTTGAAGGTGTTTACCGCGATGCCATCAACCTGATAAACAAATCGGGCGCCCGCATTTTTTCGATGGATATCCCCAGCGGACTAAACTCGGACACCGGCAGGGCAATGGGCGTTGTGGTAAAAGCAGAGAAAACATTCATTTTCGGAACCAGAAAAACGGGTCACTACACCGGCGATGCGTTCGATTATTGCGGTGAACGTGTATTTTGTCCGCTCCCCTTTCCATCTTTTTTGTATCCCGATTCTCATCCGATCCGGATTTTCGGCCTGCCTTCCAAACCGTGCATTCAGTACCGACTCGATGCCCTGCGCGGGGAAAAACGGCCGCGTCATAAGTACGAAAACGGCAATGTCTACATCGTGGGCGGCTCACCCGGACTCACCGGCGCGGTGGTAATGGCCGCCAAAGCCGCATGGCGCACAGGCTGCGGTTCGGTGCAGGTTTTCTGTCCGCCCGGCCTGGCTTCTGCCTACGATGCCCATCTTGTTGAGCAAACCCGAACCATACTTCCCG
>PXAI01000316.1 GCA_003567135.1 Balneolia bacterium
AATACGCGCTTCAGGATCAGTGGAATGAGATGACGGAAGATGAGCGAACCGAATTTGTGGAGATTCTCTCCGCTATTATCCGCGATCAATCAATGAATAATCTGGATATTTACCGTGCCGACGTAGTTTACGATAGTTTTGAGGAAGAAAACGGCATGATTATCGCCCATACCACGGCCATTCTGGAAAATCGTCGCGTCCCTGTTGTGTACAACATGGTGAAAGCAAACGGCGAATGGATGGTTACCGATACGTCGATTAACAACTCATCCACAGCCGAATCGTACCGCCGTTCGTTTCAAAATATTCTGCGCCGCAGAGGATACGACGCACTCGTTGAAAGTCTGAAAAGACGCGCCGGAATGGCATCTCAGGTGCAGTACGAGATTACGGGTAATCTTGCCTGATTTCCGTATCTTATCGCCAATCCTGCTTCGGAAATTGATCGGGGCAGGAGCACAGGCGAACCTATAATTTTCACATGAGCCAGGAAAAAAATCAGCCGGTACAGAAGGGGGAAGGCTACGTTTATGTAGTCTACGGCAAGCTGAAATACCTGGAACACGCTGTTGTTTCGGCAAGCACCATACGCCGATACGATACCAAACGCCCCATCGCGCTCATCTGCCAGCCGCATCATCGCGATGAACTCAGGCATCAGGGCCTTGAGGATTTTTTTGATCTCACGCTTGATCTTCAGGACGGCCACGATTCAATCGTCGGGTTCAAGCACAACGTGCATCACTACATGCCGTTTGAGCGAAATCTTTACCTCGACAGCGATATCGTCTGGTGTCGCGATCCCGATCCGCTCTGGCACGGATTCCAGCCGTTTGGCTTTACCATCACCGGAATTCAGAAAGCAGATTATTTTTTCGGCGCGCCCAAAGGAATCGGAATCGTGAGGGATTATCTGCTGAGAAGGAGAGAGCGCACCCTCAAACGGTTTGGCCTTACCTACCTGAGCCGCGTTCAAAGCGGTGTGATGTATGCCCGCGATCCGCAGCTGACCCGTCAGGTTTGTGAACGCGCCTCGCAGATGCTTGATCAGATCGATAGAACCCATTTTCAATCCCGCAAAAAGGAAAAAGGCCGCAATCTGGAAAGCTGCGAATGGAGCCTGGCAATGGCGATGTCTGATTTGAATATTCCGGTTTATCCCTGGCTGAACGGACACGAGAGTCCGCAGCTGGATTTTATCGGGGATATCGTGGAGTATGATGAGGAGTTTGAAAAGGTGGTCTGCACGTTTCACACGCATCCCTTTGTGTACAGCCTGCGCGGCGTGAAATCAGACGCAATCCGCCGGATGCTTTACGCTATTTTCGGCAGTTTGCCCGGCTATGGCGATTATCAGAAAGTAACCCCATATTGCCTGCATTTCGGCTGGCTGCACCAGAAGGAACCGTTTTTAACCTTCGCCGACCGAAAATGGAATGAACTAACCGGCCGATCATGAATGCAGCGAATCAAAAGGGGATAAATACGCTGAATCCGGATCAGGAGAATCTGCTTTGAAAAAAGTGCTGATGATAGCGCCCTATTTTCCTCCGAGGAAACGAGTGGGAAGCCTCAGGCCGTTTCGCTTCGCGCGCCATCTTCGCGATTTTGACTACGAACCCGCCGTGGTTTTCATTGAGGATAAAAAAAGCAGGCTTTCCGAACGGGAGGAAGAGTCGCTGAGGGGGATAGCGCTCATCCCCGTAAAAACGCCGTTTGACAATACCGCGAATTCGGGCAGTTCCGTACAGCGTTCTTCATCCCCGAAAAAGTCCGGGAAATCGGACAGCCTGATTGACCGCATCACGCCGATGGATACGTGGTGGCCGCTGTTTCGTCTCAGGAAAAAAAAGATTCTGAAGCAGGTTAAAGCGTTCAATCCCGATTTGATCTGGTCGACGGCAGATCCGTGGTCGTCGCACTGGCTGGCCGAAAAAATCAGTAAAAAACTAAATTTGCCGTGGATCAGCGACTATCGCGATCCCTGGACGCTCTGCAATATCCGCGGAGCGAATAAGCCGGAATGGACGAAATCGTACGAAAAAAAGTACGAAAAACGATTCATCCGTAATGCCGACCGCATCATCTTTACTGCTGAGGCGACCAGCGAAAAATATCGCTCGGAATATCAAAATCACGCGGAGAAAATCCGCACGATTTATAACAGCTTTGACGAAGATTACTTTACCGGTGAAACTTCCGTAAAACGGGATCAGAATCCAGATTTACTCTATCTCTATTTCTTCGGAAAATTCCGGCAGTTATCCCCCGTAAAACCGGTGATTGACATTCTGAAAGCCCTGAGAGAGCTGGATGATCAAATCCTCTCAAAAATCCGGATAGTAACGAACGAGCCGCTGACCGACGTACAGCGCAGCGGAGTTGAGAAAGCGGGATTGTTAGAAAACTTCGAAATAGAAAAGCCTGTTTTGTACGAAGAAAGCCGCGCGTATCTGCAGCAAGCTGATGTTCTGCTGCTGACGACATCGGCCAAACGCGATGACATCATTCCCGCAAAACTGTGGGACTATATGGCGGCGGGGCGTCCGGTACTCGCGGTGTCATCGAATGCTGAGGTGCATCGGCTCGTAAAGCACACCCCGGAGGGATCTTCGTTTTATCCCGATCAGGCAACCGAAGCGGCGAAAAAAATGGCTGAGCTGTGGAAAGCGAAGCAGTCGGGTAAAGTCGGGGATCAGGAGGATTACACACCACGCGCGCAGTTCGGCAGCCGGGAAACGACGCGACAGCTTGCGGCTATTTTTGACGAAGTAACCGGAGCGTCGAATGGCTGAGAAGAAGGCATCGCTGGCGGATAAAACCGGAGTTGTGGTTTTTTCCAGGATCATCACCACGATCATCGATCTTGTGCTGGTGATCGTGCTCATCAACCTGATGCTGAAGGAAGAATTCGCGATCATCAGTTTTCTGCTGATTGTGTACGAAACCGCCCGCTACATCGCCACGCTGGGGTATCCCGACAGCGTATTTTACTTTTTTGAACGGGTTACCGGATCGGCAAAACGGGCGTTTTCCGTTCAAACCTGTGCCGTTCTGGCGGTAACCGGATTCGCCGCCTTTGGCATTATTATGGGAATGAGCTACATCCCTGATCTCTACCTGAGCAGCGAATGGGATCCATCCGCGGTGCAAATGGTGGGCGATTTACTACCGTATATGGCGCTCGTGGCGATACTCGAAATTCCGACCTGGCCGGTTCAGAATATCATGATTGCAGCCGATCGTCAGAAGGATTCTGCATGGTTCCAGATGATCAACGCGATTATGACGTTTGTCGCGCTGGTCGTGCCGATTGCGCTCGGTTTCGGCCTCGAAGTGGCGCTTCAGGCACTTGTGATTTATTCTCTGATCCGGTTCATCATCGCGTTCTGGTGGGTTTTCACAAGACTGCCCGAAGGCAAGCTTTTCTTTGATAAAGAG
>PXAI01000339.1 GCA_003567135.1 Balneolia bacterium
CAGGATTGCAACTTGCCAGTAATCCGTATGCGTTTCCGATAAACTGGGCGGATGTCGTAGCGGCCTCCACCAACGTTTCCACCACTGCCTATTTCTGGAATCCCAACAAAACAGGAGGAGCCGGATATGTCGATACAGGAATGGATGGCGGACACGACGGCATTATCGCCCCGTTCCAGGGATTCTGGGTACAGGCCACCGGACGGGATCCCGGGCTGGTTTATGATCCATCCCACCAAACAACTGGCGGGGCCGGACTATTGAATCAGGGGGATGATGGAAGTGGTACTCAGCGAATCGTGTTTGACCTAACCACCGGAAACCGCACGGCCAACGTAGTCGTTGCCTTTGATGAAAACCGCAACGCGCAGCCCCGAATGCACAATACTCGCAGCATGGAAAGCATGTCGCATGAATATTTGGATATATACTCCGAAGGTGACGATGGCCGTCCGTGGCGCGTGCAGTACCTGCCGGACACTGAATTATTTGATGCCATTCCACTGGGCATCCGCAGCAGCTTTACGGGGGAAATGACACTGACTGCCGCAACACTCAACTTACCTGAAGGCACGGAACTGTTCATCCGTGATAATCTAGCCGAAACCGACATTGCCGTTACCGCAGACATGAGCTACAGTTTCTTCCATGAAGCGGAAAACAAATCCGGTACCGAAAAAAAATCCGCGTTCGAAGCAGCCGTGCAGCGTCTGACCAATCGGGACAAAAACGCCCTAAGTACAACCCGCTTCACCCTGCACAACGGCACATTGGACACCTCCACCGGTGAACAGTCCGACTTACCAAAAGTGTTCGCTCTGAGTCAAAACTACCCGAACCCGTTTAACCCCACCACTCAAATCCAATTCGACTTGCCCGAAGCCGTAAACGTACGGTTGGATGTGTACAACGTACAGGGCCAGCGCGTAGCCACCCTCGCCAACGGCACCCAAAATGCGGGAACACACACGGTCAGCTTCGATGCCTCAAGACTCGCCAGCGGCGTATACATCTACCGCATCCGGGCAGGATCGTTCATACAGACCAGAAAGATGCTGCTGCTCAAATAGTACCCTCCGCCACCACCGCGCCGTAAAGACGTAGCACGCTACGTCTTTACGCGCTGCGTCTCCCAAAGCTATTCTCATCTCCCTGATAAAACTCCGGAAGATCTCCCGAAGAGTCGGGACATCTATTTACCGCCGCATACCGTAGAACTATCTGCTCCTGATTCATCACCAGTCCCAATTGCGGTATTACACCACGGGGCGATAGCATGGGCGAAAAATTTTTCCCCCTACAGTTTTTCGCCCTATGGATCACACCAATATCCAAAGCTATCCATCAATAGCCCGCAATAAATGTGCAATGTGATTTCCGCAACGCTCTTTCCCACCTGCTCCGCTCCCTTCAATTCTGAACTCTGAATTTCTGCATTCTGAATTCATTACACTTTTTTTCAAACCGGATTTTAACCCTCCGATTTATTATTCTTGAATGTCTGAATTTTCCAACGATCATAAATTCTTAAATCATGACCAAAATCCGTTGTTTTCGTGGCGTCCTGCTGACGCTTGTTTTTGTGTTTCTGGCTTCATCATCCAGCCTGGCCGCATCTGATTCCTCCGACCGCGGGGTATCTGTGGATCAGTGGCTTACCCTTGGGCCTGTAAGTGTTCCACTTCCGGCATTTCACGATGTTGAAAATCTGCATGGCAATACCTTCGGCATGGATCAACTTGCCGGCTTTTCTTTTCTTGATGCCCAGTCGATTCGTCCGGTTGACGGCGAACTGCTGCGGATTGATCCGCGTCGTCAGCTGCGCTGGCAGACGAGATCTTCGGGAGATATCATCTCTCGAAACACGACCGGCGTTCCGTCAGTTAGCTATGCGGCGGTTTATCTTCAGGCAAACCGCTGGCTGGATGCGTCGCTCGAGCTGAAATCCCGGCACCGGATGGTGCTTTATGTGGGCGGTGAGCGTGCCGCGAGCAAGACATCCCAGCAGGATGCGGATGCCGATCCGGGCAGCCTTACGCACAGCCTCAACGTGTCGTCCGGCAAACACCTGATTCTGGTTAAGCTTATCACCGATGGCGAAACGGATGCTCCCCTTGATCTCAGCGGAACCATCACGCCGGCAGAAGGTTTTTCGGGGGATGATTTCACCCTCGCCTTTTCGCCTTCGCGCCCGCTTTCCCTGCATGATTTAACGGACAGCCCGACCGTTACCGGAACTTCGGTTTCTCCGGACGGCGAACTTACCGCGGTGATGAAACGCGAAGCGCGCCCCGGTGACAACACCTGGGAAAACTGGATTGAACTGCGCCGCACGTCCAGCGGAAACCTGCACACGATTTATCGCGGCGGAACGCAGATCAGCGGCATGAACTGGATCAGCAGCCGGAAGTTTTCCTACACAACGCGATCCGGAGGGAAGGGTACCATCTGGGTAGTTGATCTGGAGGATGGTTCCAAAAAAGCCGTTCTGCGTGATGTTGAGCGCCTCGGCGGGCACCAGTGGTCGAAAGACGGATCGTTTTTTATCTATTCCGTTTCTGAAGAGGCGCCGGCAAACCGGGATGGCATCCGTAAACTTGACGGAATGCACGATCGTTACCCAAACTGGCAGCAGCGCAGTTTTCTCTATCGCATGTTCCCCGAAAGCGGATTTCGCGAGCGCCTCACTGCCGGCAAACTGACCACCAGCCCCGGAAGCATTAGTCCGAATGGCGGGCACCTCGTATTTACCCGCACGCACGTGGATTACTCAACGCGGCCGTTTACCCGGGTTGAAATGCTCAAAATGAATCTCAACACCCGTGAAACCGAAGTGCTCGTGGAATCACCGTGGATCGGCAGCGCATCCTATTCGCCCGATGGCAACTCGCTTCTGATTACCGGCAGTCCCAACGCGTTCGACGGCGCCGGAAGCACGATTGAGGACGGTCTTTCCAACGATTACGATACACAGGCCTACATTTTTGATCTCGAAAACCGCACGCCCCGATCTATTACCAGAGATCTGGATCCGTCGGTCAACAGCGCCGCGTGGAGCCATGACGGCCGCTCGGTTTACCTTGGTACGACCGACCGCAGTTTCAACCGTGTGTACCGCTACGATGTGCGGAACAGCCGCCATACGCTTTTGGATACCGGCGTGGATATCACCGCTGGATTTTCCGTCGCCGCGGATGCTCCCGTTGCCGCATACGTAGGACACGGCATCAACGATCCGCACAAAGCCTACACGTTTGATCTGAGAAGAGACCGGTACCGCAAGCTCACAGATACTGCGGAAAACGTCTATCGCGATGTCAATTTCGGAACTTCCAAAGACTGGATTTACACCACCGAAGATGGCCCTGAAATCGACGGGCACGTCTATTATCCCGTAAACTTTGATCCATCTGAGTCGTGG
>PXAI01000187.1 GCA_003567135.1 Balneolia bacterium
CTATTACCCGGCGCGTTCAGAAAATCCGATCACCGGACGGATGAATAAATACGAACAAAATCCCCGAAAAATTGTGAAAATTCATTTGTAAATAAGGGGCAGTATTTTAGATTATATACGCTATCAGCAATAAAACAACAAAAGCTATGAGACAATGCAGGCACACTCAAAATTTGGCTATGTGACGGAATCACCCATCTCACACATCTCACGAATCTCACCTTCTCACCCATCTCACCCATCTCACCCATCTCACCCATCTCACCCATCTCACCTTCTAACTCTTTTAAACTATGTATTTCAGCACCACCGACGACAGTATTGAGCTTCAAAAAATCCAGGATGATTTAACGTTTCTGACCGGTTGTTATACCGAAATGCTCCGGAATCTTGGCGAGGATGATGTTGCAGATAAGCTTACGGGGGATCATGAAAAAGAGGCCGATCCGGAAAAGCTCAGCAAGGCATTTTCGCTGTATTTTCAGCTGATTACGATTGTTGAGGAAAATGCTGCGGTGCAGCTTCGCAGAAAGCTTGAAAATCAGTACGGACTGTCCAGAATTTCAGGATTATGGGGGCGCACACTTAAGGATTTAAAAGAGAATAATGTTTCTGAGGATGAGATCACGCGCGTCATTTCTAAATCGAGAGTTGAGCCGGTTCTTACGGCGCATCCTACGGAGTCCAAACGTTCGACGGTGATTGATCAGCTGCGTGCAATTTACCTTTTGATGGTGAGGCGCGAGTATGAAGTCTGGACGAAATACGAGCTACAAAAAATGCGGATGGATATCATTGCGGCATTGCAGCGGCTTTGGTTCACCGGCCAGGTGTTTTTGCAGAAGCCGTCACTGCAGGATGAACGCCGGAACGTGCTTCACTACCTGAATAACGTTTTTCCGGTTGTGGTTCCGCACCTCGATCAGCGGCTGCGCGATGCGTGGCAGGAAGCCGGTTTTACTCCTGAAAAACTTGTTGACCGCAAAATGCTGCCCAATATTTCATTCGGAAACTGGGTTGGCGGCGACCGGGACGGGCATCCGTTCGTTACTTCCGATGTAACTCAGGATACGTTTCTTGAGCTCCGCAGCAGCGCGCTGAACCTGCTTAAAAACCACCTTTCCACGCTCGCGCAGAAAATCAGCATTTCCAGCTACGAAATTGATCCGCCTGCTTTTTTTACGGACCGAATCTCGGAAATGGCTGAAAAAGCCGGACCTGCCGGAGTTGCCGCGTTAAACCGGAATCCGAAAGAGCCGTGGCGCCAGTTCCTCAATCTTACGCAGGAACTTCTTCCGCTTGTCGACGGCACCCCCATTGAGGAACCAGATCCGGCACGATATTACAAAGACGAAACCGAACTTGTGGAAGATCTGGACCTGCTTGCTAAAACACTGAGCGAAATCGGTGCGGAAAACATCATGAGAAAAGATGTGGAGCCGGTTGCGCGCATCGCGGAAACGTTTGGCTTTTTCCTGGCCCGGCTTGATATCCGTCAGAACAGCGCGTTTCACGATAAAGCACTCGCACAGCTTCTCGATGCAGCCGGCATTGAAGACGGCGCCTCATTTCCGGAATGGCCCATTGAGAAAAAAATCAGCTTTTTGAATGAGGAGCTTAAAACCGGGCGGCCGTTTGTGCGCCACAGAAACGGAATCGGAACCGAATGCGATGCCGTACTGGCCTGCTATCGCGTGCTTTACAAGCAGCACAAAAATTACGGGGATCACGGTATCGGATCGCTGATCATCAGCATGACGCGCAGCCTTTCCGATTTGCTGGTTGTGTACGTGCTGTGCCGCGAAGCCGGTTTGCTTAAAAGAACCGAAGAAGGCCTCGTAAGCAAGCTGCCTTTGGTTCCGCTGCTCGAAACAATTGAGGATCTGGAAAACGGCCCGCAAATTCTGGAGGATTTTCTGAGCCATCCGATCACGCAGCGCACGTTCAAATGGAAACAGAAAACATTTGGCCGCGAACCTGTAATTCAGGTGATGGTCGGTTACAGCGACAGCAATAAAGACGGCGGAATTCTTGCCAGCCTGTGGAGCCTTTACATTGCGCAGCAAAAGCTGACCGAAAGAGCAAAAAAACATGGCGTCAGGGTTCGGTTTTTCCATGGCCGCGGCGGTACGATCAGCCGTGGCGCGGGACCCACGCACCGCTTTATCGCCGGACTCCCGCCTTCTTCAATCGGCGGAGATATGCGCCTTACAGAACAGGGTGAGGTGATTTCTCAGAAATATGCGAATCCGGTGACCGCGCTTTATAACCTGGAATTGCTACAGGCTGGCACAACCGGGCTCACACTGGGCGTATTCGATAAAACGAATACTGTCAGCGAGGTTAACAACTCGGTAAAATTATCGAAAGAGCTGGAGCCCATTGTGAATGAGCTGTATGATTTCAGCCTGGAAAGCTATCAGAAACTGGTTCGCTCGGAGGATTTTATCCGGTTCTACGCACAGGCCACACCGATTGATATTCTGGAGCAGAGCAGTATTGGATCAAGGCCGGCGCGCCGCACAGGAAAGCGTTCTTTTGAGGATTTGCGCGCCATCCCCTGGGTATTCAGCTGGAGCCAGTCGCGGTTTTTCCTGACCGGCTGGTACGGAGTGGGATCGGCACTTGAAAAACTAAGGCAACAATCCCCCGAAAAATTCGAATTGCTTCACGAACACGCCATTCATTTCATGCCGCTTCGGTACGTCATCACAAACGCTTCTTCGGCCGTGGCCATTAGTGATACGAACTTAATGAGCGAATACGCGAGTCTTGTTGATGATAAGGCCATATCCAAAAAATATCTGAAACAGATTACCGATGAATTTCATCGAACCAAAAAGATGCTGGAGCTGCTTTACGGTCATAAGCTGAACGAGCGCAGGCCCAGAATGTATAAGATGATGGAACTGCGCGCTGCCAGATTACTTCCGCTGCACAAGCTTCAGATTCAGCAGCTCAGCAAATGGCGCAAGCTCAGAAATGACAGCAAGGAAGATGAAGCCAAAGAAATGCTGCCGGATATGCTTCTCGTAGTAAACGCCATCGCAGCCGGACTGGGAACAACGGGATAAAATTTAAGATCAGCGATATGTGATTATTGATTTGAGACTTCTGCTGTGATGCCAGCTTTTAGTTTAATTCATGATCACAATATTTAGGGTTTTCGGATTCAAAATGTTTGTTAATTTTGCATTTTTAAATTCAAACCCGAGCTCAATGCCTAAACTTTTCCGTTCACAGCGAAACGACTCCCTTCCTGAGGTGCGCAAAGGAAGATATTTCCTCTATTTTTTAGGTGAACTGCTCCTGCTGGTCAGCGGTATTCTTATCGCGCTTCAGGTTAACAACTGGAATGAATCCCGTAAAGCGGAGCAGCAGCGCATCAGCCTGACTGAATCGATTA
>PXAI01000118.1 GCA_003567135.1 Balneolia bacterium
CGGTCGACGCCCAGAATCAGCGCGATTCCCTCAACGGGAACCTGAACGGAATTCAGCACAATCACCAGCATGATGATTCCCGCGCCCGGTACGCCTGCTGCTCCGATTGAGGCCAGCGTAGCTGTTAGCACAATGGTTAGCTGCTGCGCGATAGAGAGGTCAATTCCCACAGCCTGCGCGATGAAAACTGCCGCTACGGCCTGATACAAACTTGTTCCATCCATGTTGATGGTGGCACCGACCGGCAGTACGAAACTCGAAACTTCTTCCTCGACGCCAAGATTTTTCTCAACGCGTTCCATCGTTACGGGAAGTGTTGCCGCGCTTGAGCTGGTACTGAAACCAAGCAGAATAGCCGGGCGGATTCCGCGCAGGAAATCGAACAGCGACATTGAGCTGAATATCTTGAACAGAACAAAATAGACCAGGTGCATGTGGATGAGGAGTCCGACAATCACCACGCCTCCATACGCACCAAGCGCCACAAGAAGGTCGATAGCCCGGCCGAGGTCATCACCGGCCAAATCTATGATGACCGCGGCAAGGAGCGCAAAAACTCCGTAAGGCGCCAGCAACATGATGAAATCCACAATTTTGATGATTACATCGTTGAAGGCATCAAAGAAATCGACCAGATGCTGGCTTTTCTGTTTCTCAATCTGGATAAGCCCGATTCCCAGCAATATGGCGATAAACACCACCTGAAGCATGTTGGCGTTGCTGCTCATTGACTGAACCGCATTTTGCGGCACGATATCAACCAGCGGCTGAAGCGGTCCGCGCTGTAACGCTTCCTCAACGGTTTCTTCTCGCTCTTCAACATTTTCCTGATAGCTTTCCATCAGCTCCACGCGTGTTTCTTCCGGAAGCGCGTGTCCGGGTTTGGCGATGTTTACGCAAATAAGGCCGATGGTAATCGCCAGCGTGGTGGTGATCAGGTAGATTCCGATCGTTTTACCGCCCATTCGGGATAGTTTGGAGATATCGTTGAGTTTGGTGACGCCAACGATCAGCGATGCAAGCACCAGCGGAATGGCTATAAGCTGGAGCAGATTTACGAAAATGGTACCAACCGGACGGATGAAATCAGAGGTAAATTGATTGAGTCCGGTTTGTGTGGAAATGATCCCCCAAATAAGGCCCAGAATAAGGCCGGTAATGATTTGCCAGTGAAGTTTTTTATACCAGGGCATAGTAAAGAATGTTGTACAGTAAAAATCCCGCGAAAGCTCCGGTTCCGGTAGCCAGCCAGTTTACGGAATCATTGCCAATATATATGTGCTGTTTTCTCAGTCGGATCGGTTTTCCTGATTGCTGAAACGAAGCCCCAAAATAGGAATCAGCCAGACAACCTGAAAACCCTGCGGCGAAAATTACGAATGCCGTCATTACAGGAAACGCAGGATTAAACAAAAGGCTGACGAGCGCAACGGTAACGGCTCCCAAAAGCGCCCCGGCAAAGCCCATTGTACTCACTCCGCCGTCGGTTCCTTTGGGTACAGGCTTGCGTGTGGTAATCAGCCAGACTTTCTTTTCTTTGGATAAACTTCCAAACAGCGTGGCCCAGGTATCAGAGTTGGCGGCGGCTATAGCAGAAAATCCTCCGATAAGAAGAGACTCGAACGGCAGCGTGTATGATGCGATGATAAAGATGATGAACCAGAATCCGTTTGCCCACACCTGCGTGGCCGTGCGGCGTTCAGTAAGCTTAAAAGCCTGATTCTGGTATGCGGGTCCGATCTGGAAAACTGCGGCGATCAGGTTGCTTGAAATAAAGAATACGAGCAGATAAGCCGTTGCTTCCCAGCCCCCGATTCCAAGCGTTATAGTGCCAAGAACAGTGGCAGCCCGGGCACCGTCAAGGCTGAGCCAGCGGGAAACAAAGCAAAGATAGGCCACTAAATATGAGACGAACAGCGCCAGAAGAATCTGGACTTTTTCGAGTGGCCCTGCGGCCAGCACGAACACGAGCACAAGCACAAAATAAAACCCGTAATTCAGTAGCCGGTGTTGCAAGGTTGTTCAGTGAGTTTAAGATGGTACGTAAACGGCTGCGTTCAGGATTGCGGCGACTGGTTATCTTCGGATAGTTGCGGGTTTTTCCGGACGATGCCAACACCAAACGTCATGAAACCGGCAAGTATAAAGAGCGGTGATACATAGAGAGATATAAACCCGTTAATCTGGCCGTCGAGATACATAAAAAGAAATCCGAGAAAAATTAAAAAGCCCCCGGAAAACATTATCAGATAGTTTTCTTTGCTGAAAAGCATGGGAGCGGCTTGCTTTCGGTTTCTTCTGCCCGATTTATTTTTTTTATCTGTGGCCATGATTCAGTAATATGTTTACATCAAATTTATATTCGCGGAGGTAGAAGTTATTACTTTTTCCGGCAAATAACACACACGCGAAAAACCATCAAATTAACTTTATCTGTAACTGATTTATTCTGTCCTTAATTGTAAAAACGAAACGGCTTCATTTATTTTATAGAATGAAAAGCTTAACTTGGAACCGCTTTCAGGCTAAAATCAGCCAATCTTGCATCAGGACAATTACAGAGTAACTGTTTCCATTGATTAACACTCTCGAATGAAGTTAAAATTTACGATTACCTTTTTCTTACTGCTTTTTTCCTTCACGTCAGTTGCCGCACAGCAGTTGTTTGACAGAAGAGTAACCACGGCCGGAAACTTCGGATTGTCGGTTACCAATGTAGGCGTGATCGGTAAACCGGATGTCCGTAACAATCCGGCTGGCGACCCCAGTATGGAATTTCCGCGCGACTCCGGTCAGGAACACCTTTTTGAAGCCGGTCTCTGGGTTGGTGCCATTTACGACGGCCAGGTTCGTGTCTCCACCGCAGCAGTTACCAATCCGACCGGATACTCCACAGGCCGCGCCGGATACGAATTTACCAACGACGGCACGCCACTCGTGGAACGTTCATCACTGCCCGATTCCGAGTTTTTCTCGCCCGACGCTACCAGCCATCAGGATTTTGTAGGCGTTTTTTCCGACCGCCGAACCACAATTGGCGGCATTCCGATCAGCGGCCATGAGCAACCTATTTTTGCGGATGTGCTTATGGAGAACTACAACTGGAATTTTGGCTTCACCGAAAACTTATCCTACATCCGGTACGATATCACCAACGACAGCGATCAGGTTTGGGACAGCGTTTATGTTGGGAAATACGCTGATATCGTGGTCAGAAACGTGAACTCCGCGACCGATCTCGGATCCAACTTCTTCAACAGAAATGGTATCGGGTACATTGATTCGCTTTACACGACCTATGCTTTTGATGCCGGTTCCACGGATGACCCTTCCATTAACACGTATGGCGCGCTTACGCTGGCCGGTGCGGAATATCGCGGGAATTACTTCCACCCGAGAAA
>PXAI01000101.1 GCA_003567135.1 Balneolia bacterium
CTCAGCATGTATGTGATGACCAGCGAATACGGCGCGGCAACCCAGCTTGAGAAAATCAATATGCTTGATCTGGCGGATCTGATTGTGCTGAACAAATTTGAGAAAAAGGGTTCGATGGATGCCCTGCGCGACATCCGCAAACAGTACAAGCGCAATCGGAATTTGTGGCATGCGGATGAAAAAACGCTGCCGGTTTATCCCACCATTGCGGCGCAGTTCAATGATGAAGGCGTGAACCGCCTGTTCAAAGCGATGACCAACGCGATTAACGAACACTATTCGCTGAACTGGCCGACATCAATCTATAATAACGCTGATCCTGCTGAAGACCTGCACAAACAGGCGGTGATTCCCGGCAACCGGACGCGCTATCTCTCGGAAATTTCCGAAACGCTGCGTGAATATCACGAGTGGGCGGAAAATCAGTCGAATGCGGCGGCCAGGCTGAATGAGGTTGAAGGAACCATCAGTCAGCTTGAAAACTGGGCGCCGGAAGATAAGGCGGAACTAATTGAGCGCCTGAAGCAGATGCGCGAACACTGGCGCGGCAAGCTCGATCCCATTTCGCTGAACATTCTGGATAACTGGGACGAAACCGCAAAACTCTACCGCAGCGACGTGATGGAAACGAAAATCCGGGACCGCGTTATTCGCAATGAGATGTACCGCAAATCGCTGAGCGGAACCAAAATCCCGCGTGTGGCGCTGCCGAGGTATGAGGGATGGTCTGATCGTCTCAAATTCGCATTGAAAGAAAATCTTCCAGGATATTTCCCGTTTACGGCCGGCGTATTTCCGTTCAAACGGGAAGGTGAAGATCCGGCGCGGATGTTTGCCGGAGAGGGAACGCCGGAGCGCACAAACCGCCGGTTCCACTATCTGAGCGAAGGCATGCCCGCCAAGCGGCTATCCACCGCGTTTGATTCGGTAACGCTGTACGGCGAAGACCCCGATTTGCGTCCTGATATTTACGGGAAAGTCGGAAACTCCGGTGTGAGCATCTGTACGCTGGATGATATGAAAAAACTCTACTCAGGTTTCCAGCTCACCGATCCGACTACATCCGTATCGATGACGATCAACGGACCGGCGCCTATGATTCTCGCGATGTTTATGAACACCGCAATCGATCAGGAAATTGAAAGGCATCTGGTCGGGGAAGGGAAATGGGATGATGCGCAAAAAAAAATCAAGGCGTATTTCAAAGAAAAAGGAATTCCACAGCCGGAATATCACGGCGAGCTTCCCGAGACAAACGACCGGTTTGGGCTTGGACTGCTTGGAGTCCCGGGATCAGAAGTGGTTGATGCTGAAACCTACGAGAAAATTAAAGCCGCGACCATCAGCGTGGTTCGCGGAACGGTTCAGGCCGATATCCTGAAGGAAGATCAGGCTCAGAACACGTGCATATTCTCCACCGAATTTGCGCTCAAAATGATGGGCGATATCCAGACCTATTTCACAAAAAACAAAGTCAGGAACTACTACTCGGTTTCCATCTCCGGATATCACATCGCTGAAGCCGGCGCGAATCCGATAAGTCAGGCCGCCTTTACGCTTGCGAACGGCTTTACGTTTGTGGAATATTATCTGTCGCGCGGACTCGATATCAACGATTTTGCGCACAATCTGTCGTTTTTCTTCAGCAACGGACTTGATCCCGAATACGCCGTAATTGGCCGCGTTGCCCGGAGAATCTGGTCGGTGGCGATGAAAAACAAGTACGAGGCCAACGAACGCTCCCAGAAGCTGAAATATCACATCCAGACAAGCGGACGCTCGCTGCACGCGCAGGAAATTCAGTTCAACGATATTCGCACGACGCTCCAGGCGCTCCTGGCGATTTACGATAATTGTAACTCGCTGCACACTAATGCTTACGATGAAGCCATCACTACGCCGACCGAGGAATCTGTTCGTCGAGCGCTGGCGATTCAGCTGATCATCAATAAAGAGCTCGGACTGGCGAAAAACGAAAATCCGCTGCAGGGTTCGTTTATCATCGAAGAACTGACCGATCTGGTGGAAGAAGCCATTCTCACCGAGTTTGATCGCCTGACAGAACGCGGCGGCGTAATCGGCGCGATGGAAACGATGTATCAGCGCGGAAAGATTCAGGAGGAGAGTCTCTACTACGAATCGCTGAAGCACAACGGCGAGCTGCCGATCATCGGCGTAAACACATTCCGCCCGAAAAAGCAGGATGAAGAAGAGAAAGAAATTGATCTGATCCGTAGCAGCGAAGACGAAAAACAGCAGCAGATTACCGCGCTGGAAAAGTATAAGGAAGTCAACGCTGACCGATCTGAAGAATACCTCAATCGCCTCAAAACCGCGGCCCGAAACAACGAAAACCTCTTCGAAGAACTCATGGAAACCGTGAAATACTGTTCACTTGGCGAGATTTCAACGGCGCTGTATGAGGTTGGGGGGCAGTACCGCAGGAATATGTAGGGATACCTAACGTCTATGCGACCACCGGCGCACCCGCACAAGTCATAGTTCTCACGCAAAGGCGCAGAGACGCAAAGGTTTTAAGTTATCAGATATTGTCCGCACCCTTCTTTGCGCCTTAGCGCCTCCGCGTGCGACCTATATAAGGTAACGACGTTCTTAGAAGATGATCGCTGAAACAATTATGCAGTTGATATCAATTCAACTCTTCGAATTTGCCTCAGCTCGCCCATCTTTCCACTGTATCTCAACGGGCTTCCCCGGTTTCAGGTCTGATTTTCGTTTTATCCAGACCTCATCCTGCCAGATACGCGTGTAGCCTTGTTTCAGCGTGCGATCCGGATCGTTAGATATGAGCCGCTGGTGCAGGGTTTCGAGTTTGTGTTTGCGGTTGCTGATAAGCCGCTCCAGCGCGGTGTTGGCACGGGTTTCAAGCTGGATCGTTTTCTGTTTCTGAAGCTGAATTTTTTGTCGCACGGCTTGAAGCGCGTACGTCTGGCCGATGTGCATCACACGTTCTTTTTTCCGGCTGATGCGCTCGCGGATCGTTTTATGTAGCGCCGCGCTGAGATCATCCACCTGATAGCGAAGTTCGTTGATATCAGGTGCCGCGATGGCAACCGACTGCGTAGGCGTTGCGGCACGCACATCCGCCACAAAATCGGAAATCGAAAAGTCCGTTTCGTGTCCGACAGCGCTGATTACGGGAACAGGGCAGTCGTAAATGGCGCGCGCTACGGCTTCTTCGTTAAACGGCCAGAGGTCTTCGAGCGAACCTCCGCCACGTCCGATAATCACGATATCCGGCTGATTTTCTTCCCGGCTGAACCATTTCATTCCTTCAACCAGTTCAGGGGCGGCGTTTGCACCCTGCACGCTTGCGTGAAAAATGCGGAGCCAGGCAAGAGGGTAGCGCGTCTCCATCGTCGATATGATATCCTGCACCGCGGCGCTTGTGGCCGAGGTAACGATTCCGATCGTTCTTGGATAGCGGGGGAGCTGTTTCTTGCGATCGTGGCGAAAAAGTCCTTCGGTTTCAAGTTTCGCTTTCAGTTTTTCGAAAGCCGCCTGGAGCGCGCCTACCCCGGCCTGTCGCACCGTACTCACAATCATCTGATACTTGCCGTGCGGCGGATAAACCTGAATATCTCCGTGCACGATAATCTGCTGGCCGTGCTCCAGTTTGATGGTGTTACGCTGGGCTGTGCTGCGCCAAATCACGCAGGGAAGCTGCGCTCTGTCATCCTTAAGCGTAAAATAGATGTGTCCGCTCGTGCTCTGGTTCGGCCGGCTGACCTCACCCTCAACATCTACGGAGCGAAACGAGCGCTCCACAACTTGTTTGAGGGCTAACGTGAGATCATTAACGCTTTGAATTTCAGGCAGTGACACAGATCAGGCTTAATTAAAATGTTCTTGTGATGTAATTCAAACTGGACTGCCTATATACATCAGTTCAGAACCAATTTCAAGAAATCAGGGTATGTTTTTTAGCGGGATTAATTTCTTCAGAAGAGGAATCCACCACTTGCTAAAATAAATAGTTAATTCTGTGCCTGTATTATTAATTACGTAAGAAGTAAATTCATAATTATCAGTATAAAAGATTGCATAATTCTAACAAAATATGTCTTTCTATTGATAATACAGGACTTGAACAATTGCCTAAATAGCTGTTAGAGGTTGTTTTGGCAATAATTGGCTTTTTTGTATGCAATAGTTGTATGCATCTGTAGCGTTTACAGTTAGTTCATTGCACTTACCTGCTTTAACTCTTGTAATCTGTACTCATAACTTTGGTGAATCTGATCTCCGTTTCATGATCAGATTGCTCAATTAACCACAAATTCACATTATGATGAATAAAATTTTACTAGCTGGATTTTTTCTGCTTCTCCCATTTTCTGCTATGGGACAATTCAACATTGGAGCCGGCTTTTTTGCCAGCGGATTTGATGACGAAGCAGCTTATAATCATCTTGATCTTGGCGCGCATCTTGGCTACAGTTTCTTTGCCGTTAGTGGTGGCGTGCTTTTAGGCGCAAACCAGGACAGTGTCGATTTTTTTTATGTTGCGCCGGCTTTTCAATATGAATTTGCTCCGATTGGATTCACATGGTTTCTGCGATACCGGTTTATGCAATCAATAACTGAGGGTGTAGATGCAAATGAGGATGTGCTTGAATCGGGAATCAGATTATTCAGCTACAATTTAATACAGTTTGAGGGAAGTGCAGGAATGGCGTATGAAGCCGAGGAGCTGGTTTTTGGCTTAAGGCTGGTGTTTAACCTGCACAATTTCTGACTCGGAATAGTAAACACGATTTTGAATAAACTAATAATAGAGTTGATATGAGAATACTCGTTTTTACTCTGTTTGCCTGCATAATCGGGGTGACGGATCTTCATGCTCAGTCAGGGAAAAGTCCCGTCAGCATTCCGGAATACCTGGCGCTTCGTACTTCGAATTTTGATCCGTTTGAGCCGGAATATGTTCATGTAAATTTGCGCGATGGCTCAACAATTCCCGTAGTTTTCGATCTGCACACAGAAGAGCATAATGAGGAATTCGCTCATGCGCTGATGTACACCGAGGCGCGATCAAATCCAGAAGGAGCGATGTATTGTGATGGTATTTATGATCTCGTAATCAATCAGGCCGGTGAGTTTATGATCCGACTGCGGGAAGTCAATATCTGTATAGAAAGTAACAGCCAGGTTTTTGTTGTAAACTATTCTGTTTCAAGAGAACTGGATGACAATGAGAGGGATGCTGTTGGTTACAGGCTTGCTGAAAGAGTTAATGCTGATGTGGAATATGGTAAGACAGACGAAGAGATAAAGGCCATGGCAGATGCCGGAACCATTAATTCGGTTCAAATTGGTAATCAGGTTTGGATGGCAGAGAATCTGAGCGTGGATCACTTTAGAAACGGTGATTCGATTCTGTACGCGAAAAATGCTGAAGAGTGGCTTCGTGCTGCAGCAGAGGGAATACCGGCCTATTCGTACTACAACGACGATCCTGAAAAAGGACAGCTTTACGGGAAGATTTATAACTGGTACGCTGTTTACGATTCAAGGGGACTTACGCCATCAGGATGGAGAGTTCCAACTGTCGAAGACTGGGATCAGCTTGTGTACGTTTTGGGCGATGATTTCAGGGATAAGCTTATGTCTAACTATCACTGGAGTACGTGCTACCTCAATTCTGAGCGGGATTCTATCGGGTACAGGGATGAAGTAAACACGACTGGTTTTGGCGCCTTACCCGGAGGTCGAAGATATTATCAAAATGCAGTATTTGGCGGCGAAGCATATGAAATTTGGTGGTACGCGTTCACAAATACTGATAACCCATTTGCCCGTGCCCGAATTCTTAGTTCCTGTTCGAGTTCGCTGCAACCTGCCCACGAAATGAGAGAAGCAGCGGGGTATTATGTCAGAGCGATCAGGGAATAATTTGAATGCAGGATTCTGAACGCTTTCAGGATGAAAACCTGAGGATTGAGGATTTCGAAAAAGAAGCCTGGGTTCACTGCATTTCATGTAACAGCCGTGCAGTCGCCCGGTTCGATCCTGATCGCAAAAAAGCTAAACTGATTTGCAGCAGCTGTGGATTATTCAGGGAAATTTCATCGCTGGTGAAAGATGATAAAGGAAGAGAGTTTGAGCGGATTATGCCGGCACAAGCCTGGTTCGGAGCCGAATTATGGTACAGCCATCCTTTCAGGGGTGATGTGTTTTTCGCATATAATCCGGATCATCTGGACTATTTAGAGCGTTACATTCAGGCAAAGCTTCGGGAACATAAGAACCGGTCGTACTTCACACTATTGGAAAAACTTCCGCGATTTTACCATCGGGCAGGAAACAGGGAAGGATTACTGAAGATCATCGAAAAACTGAGAAACAAATAGCCTATTCAGGCAGTCTGAAATCAGCGGATTTTTGAGACTTTATCAGCGCTGCCCGTTCTTGTTCCGGTTTATCAGGTAATTCCGATAAAAAATCACTCAGGTCGCTGTATTTAACGTTTACCGATAAAATCTGCAGATTTACCTGCTCCTGTTTCAGTCTGTTTTCGGGCTTTAGCTTCAGCCATAAATAAACAACTCCCGGTGAAGGCTGGGCGACTCCAACATCCGAGATGTGATCCAAAGGTATCATAACCTGAGATTTCTGATCAATAACCGGCGGATTCACCACAAGGTGTGATGGCGTTATTTTCAGCGCGAACGTTTGTTTTCCCTGAGCATTCGATTTTTTCATTTGCCCGACGAGTCCCACGAATCCGGCCAATATCAAAAACCCCGCTATGACGCTCACGAAAATGAATTCCGTTCCAGCCGCAATAAGAATGGCGGTACCGGCCAGAATACTCAAAAGGGTAAATATCAGTTCCTTGCCCGAACTTTTATTGTCGGCCATAAACGTGAGGGCAGGAGTAGCAATATAATCGCCGTTTTTCATGTCAGTTAATTTTCTGAAAGTTAAGATATCAGTACAAACGACTCATTTAAAAGAATCCACGAATATACTTCTCTGATTTTAAATATATCTTATAAAATTCAGAGCGATTGGGGTCAAAGAAAGAGCATTCTCCAAAATTCCATTTCGTTTAAACATTCTAATACTGCTCAATACTATTCTAATCCATGATTTGATTATCTTCAGCCATAATCCAGAACCAAATTGATGTTTAACATTATGCGCTTAATCAGAAAATCTGCCGTTATTTTTTTGGGGATACTTTTCTTCGCCGGATGTGCCGAGCTTCAGCAAATCGCCATGGGCGACCGTCCTTTAACCAACGATGAAGTCATTCGCGGACTCACCGAAGCGCTCGAAGTTGGCGCTGTACGTGCGGCCGATACGGCATCTGAGCGCGGAGGCTTTCTGGATAATCCCGATCTCTTTATCATTTTCCCGCCAGAAGCACGACGCGTTGAGCGTACTCTGCGCGATATCGGAATGGGCGCTCTGGTTGATGATTTTCTTCAGAATCTGAACAGAGCAGCCGAAGATGCTGCCTCAAGCGCAGCTCCCGTTTTTCGCAGCGCAATCTCACAAATGACCATTCAGGATGGTTTCGAGATTCTTCGCGGACCTGAAGATGCTGCTACGGAGTATCTTCGCAGAACGACCAGCGATGAACTAAGGGCACTATTCGCTCCCGTAATTTCTCAGGCTTTAGAAGATGAGCTTGCCACGCGATACTGGAGCGATATCACAGAAACGTACAACCAAATTCCATTTGTACAACCTGTGGATACCGATCTGACGTCCTATACCACAACCCGCGCACTTGACGGACTTTTCACGCTTCTCGCAGAAGAGGAGAGGCAAATTCGCCGTGATCCGGTAAAGCGCACCACGGATATTCTCCGCCGCGTTTTCGGCCATCCCGACGCTCAGCATGGATCCTGATCTGATTTCTTGAGATTGGGTGCAATCGTTCTGATGTTCCGTTTAAATCCTTCAAACTTGGGTCTTTTAACGGGATTTTTCCGAAACAGTTCGCGGTACTCCTGAAGATTAAGTTCTTCCCAGTAGTCAATAGTTTTGTCTTTTAGTTCAGGCCTTGCGAAGAGCCTTTCTTCACTGCCCGGCCTGGCTTTTCTGTTCCACGGGCAGACATCCTGGCAAATATCGCACCCAAAAATCCAGTTGCCGAGTTTTTCGTGATATTCCTGCGGAATTTCATCACGCAGTTCAATCGTGAAGTAGGATATGCATTTACTTCCGTCAACTACGTAAGGTTCCGTGATGGCATCGGTAGGGCAGGCGTCGATGCAACGGGTGCAGGTGCCGCAGTGATCGGTTACGGGGTGATCGTAGGTGAATTCGGCGTCGATAATCATCTCACCGATAAAGAACCAGGAACCGGCATCACGGCTCAGCAGGTTGGAGTGTTTGCCGATCCAGCCCAGTCCGGCGCGCATAGCCCACGCTTTGTCCATCACGGGCGCTGAATCTACAAAAACGCGTCCTTCGAGTCCGCCGTTGAGCTCTTTGGTGAACTCAAAAAGCTGATAGAGTTTTTCCTTCATCACGAAATGGTAGTCGTCGCCCATCGCGTATTTGGAGATTTTTGGCTGATCAGGATTTTCCGCATGTTCGCTGAAAAAATCCGGCTGATGGTAGCTGCAAATTACGCTCACCACGCTCTTCGCACCCGGGACAAGTTTCGTGGGATCAACACGCTTGTCGAAGTGGTTTTCCATCCACTTCATATCGCCGTGCATGCCCTGGTTCAGCCACTCTTCAAGACGGCGCTCTTCGTCCTCAAGCCGGCCTGCCTTTGAGAAGCCGCACCCATCGAATCCGAGCCGGAGAGCCTCTTCCCGGACACGATGTGTGAAAACTTCTTTAGTCATGACAGACAGTATGTTAAGTGGTCTGGTCTCAGATCAAATTGAACTGAGTAAAATGATGTGTCACATGCTTTTTGTGGAACTGAAGCCATTCATCAAAACTGAGATCGCCGAATGCGGGATTGGTTAATTTTGCTTCGGGATCGGCTTCAAAAAACTTAAAAAATGCGGATACATTTTTGTTCAGGTGCGCGACGGCCATATCCAGTGAATCGTACTTCAGCGGCAGCAGATCTTCACCGACCGCGGGACTCACCGTATTTCTCGGGATGGGCGCATCCGACATCAGAAAGGCCTTCATTGCCGGAAGTTTGTTTTCCGGAGTGTAAATCTGAATGTTGGATTTTTTTGAGCTGATGCTGAACGTCATCGCCAAGTGCTCAATCATGTGCTGAGGCGTCATTTTACCCCACGCCGCTTCCTGATCGGGAGTGAGGGTATCGGCTTTCGAAATCAGATCTTTTAATTCCTGTTTTTTGCTCATAATTATTCTCTGGTTAAGCGTTTGTACTGAATGTGGGTCGGCTGATCATCCGTAATTCCAAGTCTGCGACGGCGATCTTCCTCATATTGCTGATAGTTGCCCTCGAACCAGTGTACCTGGCTGTTGCCCTCAAAAGCGAGGATGTGCGTCGCTACGCGGTCAAGGAACCAGCGGTCGTGGGAAATAACCACGGCGCATCCGGCGAAATTCAGTAGGGCTTCTTCGAGCGCGCGGAGCGTGTTAACGTCAAGATCGTTGGTCGGCTCATCCAAAAGCAGCACGTTGGCGCCTTCTTTCAGCGTTTTCGCGAGGTGAACACGGTTGCGCTCTCCACCGGAAAGCTCGGTCACTTTTTTCTGCTGATCGGAACCGCTGAAGTTAAATCGCGCCACGTAAGCCCGCGAATTAACCTCCATATTTCCAAGCTTGATGGTATCCTGCCCGCCTGAAATTTCTTCCCAGATCGACTTTGAAGAATCCAGCGGACGATTCTGATCCACGTAGCCCAATTCGACCGTATCGCCAACTTCGAGTTCGCCGGAATCCGGTTTTTCCTGTCCGGTGATCATCCTGAAAAGCGTTGTTTTACCGGCGCCGTTTGGCCCGATAATGCCCACAATACCGCCCGGAGGAAGCGCAAAGTTCATATCCTCAACAAGCAGAATATCTCCGTAACCTTTTTGTACATTTTTGGATACAATCACCTTGTTTCCGAGACGCGGACCGGCAGGAATAAAAATTTCCAGCTCTTCGCGGCGCTTTTCCTGCTGTTCAGAAAGCAGCTGTTCGTAGGATGTAATCCTTGCCTTGCTTTTCGCCTGACGGCCTTTCGGATTCTGACGAATCCAGTCGAGCTCCTGCTTGAGCGTACGCTGGCGCTTCGATTCCTGCTTTTCTTCAGTGGCAAGACGAGCCTGCTTCTGCTCCAGCCACGATGAATAATTTCCTTTGAAGGGGATGCCTTCGCCGCGATCCAGTTCCAGAATCCAGCCGGCAACGTTATCCAGGAAGTAACGGTCGTGCGTTACGGCGATAACGGTTCCTTCGTAGCGCGCCAAATGCTGCTCGAGCCAGCCGACGGATTCGGCATCAAGATGGTTTGTAGGCTCATCCAGCAGAAGCACATCCGGTTTTTTGAGGAGGAGACGGCAAAGCGCAACGCGGCGGCGCTCACCACCTGAAAGTACGTCTACTTTGGCATCGCCGGGAGGGCAGCGGAGGGCGCCCATCGCCATATCAAGGCGGGCATCGAGATCCCAGGCATCCTGCGCGTCGATGCGCTCCTGAAGCTTAGCCTGCCTTTCGATCAGTTTATTAAAATCGGCATCCGGCTCGCTGAAGGCCGCGCTAATGGCTTCGTATTCCTTGATGAGATCGACGGTTTCCTGAACGCCTTCCTCCACAATTTCACGCACCGTTTTACCGGCTTCGAGCTTGGGCTCCTGCGGCAGGTATCCAAACGTGATGCCTTTCTGAACAGAAATATCGCCGAGGTAATCTTTGTCCTCGCCGGCAATAATTTTGAGCAGCGTACTTTTTCCGGCGCCGTTCAGGCCGAGAACGCCGATTTTTGCTCCGTAGAAAAATGAGAGGTAAATATCCTTCAGGACAGTCCGGTTGGGTTTGTAGATTTTACTGACCCCAACCATCGAGAAAATAATCTTTTGATCGCTCAATGCTTTAATGATTTGATTACGGTTTAATTTCTGTGCTGAAAATACGCAAGATTAATGAGAAAGGGGGAGGATCACTTCATACTAATTTATAATTCATATACATGTTGCACGCAGAGTCGCTAAGACGCAAAGAAGAGTACGGACAACACTGAAGTCTTCCTTAGCGTCTCTGCGCCTTAGCGTGAGAACTACGGCTTGTGCGGATGCGCTGGCGGTCGCATAGACGTCAGATAATCCCAAGGATAAAACTGGCTAAACCTCCGCTGCGTTGCGCTAAATAAAATCAATGCTCCGTAATCATTCCAATCAAATTCCAGGTCATTCAGCGGAAATCTATCCATCTAATCGTCTCTTTCCGCTATGTTCTATACTCCGTTTCATTTCCAAACGCGATCTTCTAAAAAATCTCGGTTATAGCCGGATTATTTTTTAAATTTACAGGCTGTATCCACCAATAAATACGCTTAATTCCCGATGTCAGTCACAGGCGGCAATACTTCCAGCGCAAAAGAGGAACGGTCTGCAAGAAACCGTCAGGAAGATTATGATCTTGTTGCAAAAGCACGCTCTAATGATCAGGAAGCGTATCGCAGGTTGATGGAGAAATATCAGCGGCCGCTCTATTTTCATATTGGCCGGATCGTGCGGGATAAAGAGGTGCTCGAAGATTTGGTGCAGGAAACGTTTCTTAAAGCGTTCGACAATCTGCATTCATTTGATTCAACCTACGCGTTTTCCACGTGGCTTTATCGCATAGCTACAAATCACTCTATTGATTATCTGCGTAAAAAAAAGCTGCAAACGCTTTCGCTGGATGAGCCGGTTTCTACTAAAGACGGCGAAATGACCATCGAAGTAGCCGATCAGGACAGCGATACGGATGAGGAAATTATTCACGCGCAACGGATGCAGATTATCATGGATGCGATTGACAGTCTGCCTGAAAAATACCGTGTGATTATCAAAATGCGCCACATGGAGGAGAAGAGTTACCAGGAAATTGCCGAGCTTCAGGACTTGCCGCTGGGCACCGTCAAGGCGCACATCTTCAGAGCAAGAGAGCTTCTGAACAAGTATCTGATTTCAAAACGCGGCTCTTTCTGAGCCGGACCGATCACACCACTCATAAGGAGCGCGATGTTTACCGGAAAAAGTTATCCGTTATTCAAACTCCGGAATATTCCGGTAAAGGTTGATGCGTCCTGGTTCCTGATTTTTGTCCTGCTCGTTTACAGTCTTGCAGTACACTTTTTTCCAGAGCGCTATCCTGAAACGGGCGCCATTGAAGCCTGGATTCTTGCAATTGTAGCGACGATTTTTCTGTTTGCATCCGTTCTGGCGCATGAGTTTGCCCACGCGATTGTTGCCCTGAATCACGGGCTCAAAACGCGCAGAATCGTCTTATTTATATTCGGCGGCGTTGCTCAGATGGAGGATGAACCGCGTAATGCGAGATCAGAATTTCTCATCGCAGGCGCCGGGCCACTTTGCTCATTTTTTATCGGACTCTTTTTCCTGATCATCGCCGCTCCGCTTGAGGACGTCATAAATCCCGGTATTTACGGCGTGATTTGGTACATCGGCATTATCAATATGGTGCTCGCCGGTTTCAACCTGATCCCCGGATTTCCGCTTGATGGCGGCAGAATGCTACGTGCGGCAATATGGAAGTTTACGGGCAATCTCAGAAAATCCACCCGAATTGTAAGTCTGATCGGACAGGCGTTTTCACTCTTCCTTGTATTCAGCGGCGTATTGTGGCTGCTCAGCGGATTCATCCTTCAGGGTTTACTCTGGATTTTTGTCGGTATTTTTCTGCTTCAATCAGCCAGAAACAGCTATCAGATGGTTGCGCTTCGTGAGGGCTTGTCGAACATTCCGGTAAAAAAGGTTATGACATTCAATCCCGTCTGTATTCCCAAAGGCTACACCATACAGAGAGCGGTGGATGATTTTTTTCTGAACCACGCCTATGCCGGCTATCCGGTCTGGGATGAAAACCTTACGATTCTGGGAATTATTGAGCTGAAGGAAGTCAGGTCAACGGATAAAAAACTGTGGAGCAGTACGAAGGTTGAGGATGTGATGAAGCCGCTGGACCAACTTCCCGTTGTTGAGCCTGATTCGGATGTGCTGCTTGTGCTTAACGCTATGATCAAACACGGGGTAGGGCGCATGATCGTTCAGAAAAATAAAAGCCTGGCGGGTATTATCTCCAGAAAAGATATTCTGAATTATATGGATATCCACGACAAAATTAACTCCTGATGAGCTCATCCCCGATATTGCATGTCGCAGAAAAAAGCGAGCTTAGTTTTACCGACGGCCTGTACTATCCGGATGCGTTTTCTGAGAATGGTTTCACGCACTGCTGTTCGCCTGATCAGCTAAAAGGCGTATTGAGCAGGTATTATGAAGAAAAAACCGGACTGATTTTACTGGTGATAAACCCCGATGAACAACGTCTGCAAATCAGGTTTGAAGATACGACTGGCAGCGGCGAGAAATTTCCACATATTTACGCAGGAATCCCGCAGAATCTGATCCTGAATCGTGCAGAACTGCCTGATGGTGAAAAGGAGAGAGAAGCTTTTCTGATGAATATTCAGAAACGTCTTAACCCCTGAGAATTTTATCTGTTAAGTCCGCGTTCGTAGTGAACCCGGTATTTTATGGCTTCCCCAAAACACGCAATTCCGGAATTCAGAATTGCAAGCCCGAGTGTACCCCAGATAACCCATTTAGAAGTTGCTTCTCCGGCTGATTTGAGAATGATTGCCTCGCCGGTAATTGAAACCCCTAAACCGATTAACACCAGACCCAGTGGAGCTAAAAATTTCCACTTTTTGTAAAGTCTTTGTCTTGACATGATGATTAAATATAAGTCCGATTAACTACTTGATAACATCTAAGTTTACGCCGTCAAATTCAAGTACAAAATCAGCCCCGAAAGCCATTGAAGGCGTGTAAAATCCGGGGTTAAGTTTGTTCCCTAAAACACGTTTGGTGGCCTCGAGAGCGGTCATGGAGGTAAATGTATATCCTTCCGGACCGGTGAGCAGTGAAATTTTTCGCTCACGGTTAAATGCGCGAACTTCACCATAAATTCTTGTTTCGCCGGAACTGCGCGTCTTTTGACCGGGACCAGGTTTCCCCGAAAGCACTTTTTTCCGGTACTTATTCTTCATGAATTCACTGCTGAACAGAAAGCCCAGGTAGCGCTGTAATCTCAGCATCATTCTGGCCTGTTTAGGCAGCGCCATAAAAACCATCACGTTTGGAATCGCAGTGCTGTGGAAAGCCGTGCTTACGTCACCCCATGGAATAGTGGTGACTTTGCGTTCGTTCCCGTCTCCGAAATCCACTTTTTGAGTTCTGTAGGCCGGTTTTACTTTACGGATAAGGCCGTTTTCGCGGATAGCGCCATGCCCGTTCATGTGCTCAATCATAGTGAGCGCTGTACCTCTTGAAATCCCGCCTTTGTTGTATATGGATAAGTACAGATTGGTGGCAGATGGCAGCTGTTGTTTAAGATGCGCCGCAAGGCAGTC
>PXAI01000386.1 GCA_003567135.1 Balneolia bacterium
ACCATAAAAATTCGCCGCCATCACCGCGTATACCACCACGCCCATCCAATCAGTACAAACTGAAATGGCAGCCGCAGCCAAAGCAGGTATTCGGGTACTGTAGAGAAAAGTTCAGCATTGAGCGCCATGTGGATGTTTGCAGGAAATACGGCCAGTAGCACAAAAATAATACCCCACGCGCCATATTTGATAAATGGCGGAATGAGAATCATAGTACCAAAAACGATCTCAAGAAAACCGCTGATGTATATAAGCTCAAGATGAAAGGGAAGCCACGGAGGCATCATAACCAGGTAAAAATCAGGCACAACAAAATGGGCAATCCCCGCCACAATGAACGTAATACCCAAAACGAAACGCGCTATAGTTTTAAACGTAATCACAGAAAAGGTTTATCAGGTTCAGAAAGTAGTGTGATTAATATGAACAAAAAATCCAAGAAATCGACTGCTAATCATGAAAAAATTGGTTTCAAAACTGATATGGCTATTCCGGTAATTGACAGGTACTCAAAATTCAACACTCAACACTGGAGCGCAGCGACCAAGAACCATCAAAAATTTACCCTCAAAACTTCCCGATACCCCTCATCCAGCATCCAGCCTTCGATTCCGTTGCTCATCTGAACGTAAATCCAGTCGTCGGGGGCGACAAGGGAAACATTATCCCGGCCGACAAGCGCCTCGATTCTGCGCTCTTTTTCGACGACATCAATCACAAACGTATATCCTTCATAAACCATAAAAACGGGTTCTGAAGCAGCGTCGGGGATCTCATGAATAGTACCGGAAATATCCACGAACATGCCCAGCTGGTAGCGATCGGACTGCGAATTCAGGAACATCCCGACGATGAGACTCAGAACGCCGATAAGCAAAATGGTGAATCCGGCATATTTCAGGATTTTGTGCTTTTTGAGATAAATCAGCCAAAAACCAAGCAGGATGGCTCCCAGGTTCAGCAAAACAAGTGCCAGAATCAGAAACGGGCGGCTTCCTTTTTCGAAGTGAAACCACTTGAAGATGGAGATCGTCGAGAGTACCGCGATGGGCGTTCGTCGCTGATCCAGCAGATCTGACATGTGCCTGATCGCCTGCCGTGCTGTTGAACGGCTTTGGGAAAACTGTTCTGCCAGCGTGAAATAATAGAGCGCATTGCCATACAGCTCAAGGCGTGAATAGGTGAGTCCCATATTCAGAAAAAGCGCTCCGGAAACGTGTCCGGATTCCTCTATTTCCCGATAAATATCCAGCGCGGCTTCGAACTGCTGCTGCTCAAAGAGAAAGTTACCTCGGTTAAACGCCGTTTGGGGATTGAATTCTTCATCATCCATCGCAAAAGCGGGAAGGCTGAACGCTGAAAAAGCGGTAATAAAAAGCATCAGAATGGAAAACCTGTAAAACCGGATCATAGATTTTCTCCAAGTTTTACAATGACCTGTTCAGCAGCGCTGATGTGCTTTTCAAGATCGGTTTCCGTCATATTGGGCGCGTATTGAATCGTAATGCCGAGTTTCAGCAGGTGCACCGCTTCGGAAATTACTTTTTCATCAACGTTCTTTTCCATGAGAATCGCCTCTACATCGGCCGGAGCCCAGCCGGCTTCGTGCAGATTCAGGCGGTCAGATATATATCCGGTGATAGCGTTGGTGATCAGCCGGAAGATCTTTTTGGAGTCTTTATCCGGCAAAGCCGACCGTGCTTCCTGCAGATCTTTCATCGCTTTTTTGCGGGCTGTAACGGCTCTTGAAAATCCTTTATCATTCTGATATTTATCAAGATAAATATATCCGTAGTAGCTTGATCCGATTACCAAAACCGGAAAAATGAGAAACAGCCAGAACCACCAGCGTTGCGGAACCGGCGTTTGGGGTTGAACCTGCGACCAGGCGACAATCCCCGTTAATGTATTTAGGCGGAGCCGCGTGTCGGTAATAACATTTGGAACAGCATCCGGGTCGCGCACTATGGAAAACTCAATGGCCGGCAGCGTATGTGAGACGTATCGGTTACGCGCGGGATCGAAATGGCTGACCGTGGTGGCTTCAAGGGTATGAGCGCCGGTCCGCCGCGGAATAAATATCTCGGTAAATGTTTTTGATCCCCGGATTCGACCACCGGAAACCGCTGTATTGATATTTTCCTGAGGGCGGTACGATTCAAAACTGTCGGGCGCTTCATAAACCGGTTTATTCACAAGCGCTACGTTTCCGGTACCGCGCACTGAGGTAATGATCTCAATCGGCTCGCCAAGCATCACTTCTCTGACCGGCGCGGTTCGCTCAAACGTAAATTCCCCAACGGCGCCGCTGAAATGGGATGGAACCGGCTGGGGCAGCGGGCGCACGTTCAGCGTTACGGGCTCAGACCTGACCTCAATGGTTTCCTGCGAACGGCCCATTCCTCCGAAAAACCGGCTTCCGGAATCCCCAAACCGGGCTGATCTTCTTACAGATGCGTTGATCCGGTATTCGCCAATTTCCACGCTACCGGATCGCGTTGGGAATAATGCGTAGCTGAGCAGTTTAGCTCTTCGGTACCGAACTCCACCCGTAATGACCGTTTCAGCGCGTGGTGAGGTGCCGTCAGCCAGATTTTCCGACCAAAAACCTTCGGTTCGCCACGAACCGGCCGGCTGATAGGAAAGAATGTCAATTTCGGGTTTGAAGTAGATCACAAGATCTGCGGAGATTTGTTGCCCGCGGTAGGGACGCCGTTCTGATAATTCAAGACGAAGAAATATTTCGGGCTGATCATCCACCCGTTGCCGGGATTGGGCACGGTCGTAAACCATCAGCGAAATCGGGTTGGTTCGGTACATGTTTCCGGCAACTTCGATTTCTATGGCAGGTATTTCTATGGCGCCTTCATTAAGTGCCTCCAGCGTGAACGAATAGCTGTACCTTGCGCTGTAAACCCCGTTAATGATCGAAATACTGGAACTTGTGGATGGAATCTGGGAAAAATTCCGCGCATTGTGAATCTCCGGCAATCGCGGACGGGAAATATCCTGCAAATTGGCGCCGGAAATCTCAATCGTATAAACAAACCGCTCGCCGCTAAACAGGCTGTTGTTATTAACGGAAGCCGTTACGGTGATGTCGTCCTGACCGGCCTTACCTGTTTCGAATAGCAGGAATATGGAGGTGAGGATCAGAAAAATGCCGCGCGTGAGCATTTTTGCGCTGATTAGTTTTCTACCAGTCTTTTTCATACTCTCCGGCAGGTTCTGCGAGATCCTTCAGAAAATCCTGGATGAGTTCTTTTTCCCTGCTCAGCATCGCGTTCAGAATTTGCTCCGCCTCTTCCTGTGTCATGTTTGGTTCCGGAACCGGACGCGTTTCGGCCTGATCATCACCATCCTGAGGCTCGCC
>PXAI01000117.1 GCA_003567135.1 Balneolia bacterium
CAACCCGCTACCAGCCGCTGTGTTTGCAACGTTTTATTATAGTATGAACCCAAACCCTGTAGTAGCCTTCCGCACTCGCTGGTAGCGGGCGCACGAGCTCTACGTTGTGCTAAATTATGAATCAAATACTTTCGAGAAGACTACTCGGTGGCCTTGCGACACTTCTAGGGCTATGGTGGATATTTAATGTATTCATCTCACCTATATACAAAATGCTTTCAGAAGGAATCGACCATACAGGTGTAATATTTGTAATGACGATCTTGCCGCTTATGGCAATCCCTGGTATGCTAGCATCGTTTTATGGTATTCGCCTTTTCAGAGAATTTACAGAGTCATCGTTGAAATGGGTCATCGGAGCGTTTGCAATATTTTTAGCTTTCTTTCTGTCTGCAAGAGTATCATTAATGATGCCGTTACTTATTTCAGAGCGACTACAGAGTTCGATTGTATTATTCATCACAAGTCTGATTTCGATTATTGCTTACCTTTTCGTGATTCGTTATCTACTTAAGCGATTTAGCGACAAAGAGCGGAACTTGAGTTCATTATTAAGTAGAGGTATATTGATTCTGATGGCATGGCAACTCTGGTTGTTGCTTTCTCAGGTATTCGACGAGTATTCGCCTATCAAGAAAGGATACACCCCCATTCGAGAACAGCCGTGGGACATACTTGGATTAGTAGTCCCTATTGTAGTCGCATATGGAGCGTATTGCCTTGTCGCACCAAGAATTACCCAAGCACAACAAAGCGCATCATGCAACCACTAGAAGCGGCTGTGTTTGCGACGACTTTTTGTAAGTTGAACCCCTACCCCGAGAGAGCCTTCCCCACTCGCTTCTAGTGGTGCATGTGCTTTACGTTCGCAAAGAATCACCCAACCAACCAACAACAACAACAAACGAAAGGAAATAAACCATGCCACTAGCAAATGTTCAAACTGAAGGGTCTTGGATCAAAGTCTACGACGAGAAGAGTAAGCGCATCTCACAGATGCCGAGCAACAAAGTTGAGCTTCTTGCAATCGGAAGTAATTTTTTCGTGACGCGCGAAGGCTCATGGATAAAGACCTATGATGAGAACTGCAAAAAAATTGCCCAGATGCCTTCAAGCAATGTCGAGGTTCGATCTGCGGCTGGCCTCAACTTCATTACGAAAGAGGGTTCATGGTTGAAGACCTATGATCGAAACTGCAAGAAAGTCAGCCAGAAACCAGCATGAATGAAACGATTAAACTCTCTGAACTTCTCTCGATCTCAGAGCCGCATCAGTATAAGCTCCACCTTGCTTGTGCAAACCAAGATGGAACTCACCCACTGAACGAATACGTCGCGGACAAGGCGAACTGGATCGGATGGAATGAATGGCGAGGAAACAAAAATGACTGGACGCGTCCTTTCATTTTCTCGTTTATCGATTTCTATCCGATCAGTAACGCATATTTGTTTGGTGGTGTTTTCGCTGTGAAGGAAAGGCTTCCTGATCGTTATGTAATTGAAGAGGTTGAGGAGTTCTCAAAATGGGAAGGTCGTCTTGTCTGTAGATTCTATCGCTATCAAGGTTTGCGAGGAAGAGCATTTCACCTTGAAGGATTGATCGACACATTTGAGGTTCTTCAGGTTTTGCCTGAAAGATACGACGGTGAAAGATTCTGTGGCTACGAATGGGTTAATCATCCCTTTTCCGTTCTCAAACCTATCCTTCAGCGAGAGAAACAGGATTGGAAAGCATCTTTGATGGCAGTGAAGGGAGTTTACCTGATCGTCGATTCCAGCAATGGACGGTCTTACGTCGGCTCAGCCTACGGAGATTCTGGGATATGGTCTCGATTGAACACCTACATTCACACAGGGCATGGATGGAATGATGAGCTTGTGAGAACTATTTCCGAGAAGGGAATTGATTATGCTCTGACAAACTTCAAATTTTCGATATTGGAGGTTTTTGCGTTTAACACCCCTGACGACATCATCATTGGTCGAGAATCCCACTGGAAGAATGTCATGCTGTCACGGCAATATGGCTACAACAGGAACTAAGAAATGCGAACAAGGCGGTGGAGGACAACGCTTACCGCTGGCGCGGTAAGCGTGCCTCACCTTTGACGTTCGCTAAAAAAAAATATCCCAGCACGATGCGACGCACATTTTAGACGCTATCCCACACATCGCAGACGATCTCGAATGTTGATCTCACCGAAGAATATTAATTCCCCAGAGCAACGACATCGTGGGTTGCGGCAAGCATCACGACATGCGGACCAAGAAGATTAACCACAATTGCACGTCGAACATGATACGGACCAAGATGATTTCGTCGTTTGGTGTTTCGGTATCCGAGAGCAGATCGAAGGAGTTGATCCCATCTAAGATACGGGATGCCGCCAACCATAATTCCATGCTTGCGTCATGCGGATCGAGTATGCACGCTTTCCGCAGTCGGCGCACCGATGGAATGGGAAGCGAACAAATCGCATCATCCAACCACTAGAAGCCGTTGTGTTGGCGACGATTTTTCCTGACATGAACCCTAACACCGTGATCGACTTCCGCCCCCGCTTCTAGTGGTGGATGTGCTTTCCGTTCGCAAAAAAATACCTATGACAGACTTCGCAACACGCAATTCGCGCCCAACAACTAAAGAGTATCTTGAAGAAGATCTTGAGACGGTATTGGAGCGCCAGAATCTGAATCCCTTGGGGCACCAAAGTGAAGATTATTTTATATCATCTGTGATTGCAGTTCGAGCTGCCAAGATTAACGAGAAGCTCGGCAAGAGACTCATGTGGCTTTATTTCGTAATTGCTTTAGCTACTGCGCTTCTAGTTTTAGTGCCTTTCTTCGCGCCAAGTTTTGAAGCGAAGATGCACTCTAAAAGACTAGATGAGATATCTAAGGAATACACAATTGCTAAGACATCAAGAATGCACAATGCTTCTGAAGTCGCTCATTTGAAGCGTCAGATAATTGATCTTGAAGCACGTCTTGATGTCATTGAAGCCCTGAATCATGATGATTCTGAGATTAGATCATCTCCCAGAGTGGAGCAACAAAGTGACATTATTGGTGATGATTCAGGCCAATAATATTTCATTGATCCTCAACATTCGGGGCGATAAAACTCTTACTGCGAACAAGACGCTTCGTGCAACCCGCTACCAGCCGCTGTGTTTGCAACGTTTTATTATAGTATAAACCCAAACCCCGAGTTCGTCTTCCGCCGAGGCTGGTAGCGGGTGCACGAGCTCTACGTTCGATCAAATATTTCCAGACTGATCCCAGATCGTCATGCCATATCACCCACACATCGTGATCTCTGAGATGGCACACACGTTTTCAGCGAGAGCGCATCGGACTATCGGGATTATTCG
>PXAI01000109.1 GCA_003567135.1 Balneolia bacterium
AACATCCCTTCTTTGGTGCGGTCGGATGTAGGCCTTACCTGCGTATCTTTTGGCGCATCGAGTTTCCGCCCTTTCAGTTTTCCGGTAATGATTCGCATGGATCAGATTAAGTTCAGGTTTTTGGATAATCCGCAAAAGCGTCGCGGATACCTCAATATAATTTTTTACGGCTGAATAGCCATCATAATTGCCGGGAAAGCCTCTTCGAGCGGAAAACTGTAAGTTTTTTCTTCAGCCTCGACCTTCATCAGTTCGAGGGAATTCATTTTAACAATATCCGCCGAGCCATCCCAGAACGGGCGAAGCAGATCGGCTACGCGGCCGGTTTTTGATCCGTAAAGCACAATTTCCTCGTGGTAGCCTTTCATCCACTTCATGTGCGTTTCGCTCTGTTTCCAGGCAAAGGGGATATCCTCTTTTTCCCGGTAGCGTAGCCACGTGGCGGCGCGGAGTTTTCCCAGAAGATAGGACGCCACCGAAACCGTATGCGGATTACAGGCGAGCGTCATAAACGAGCCTTTCGCACCGGAGTGCTGCACCCACTGAAGCCCGATTTCGAAATCACTGCAAAAATCCACACCGGAAATGCTTTTAGCGAACTGCTCGTAAATTTTCATCAGCTCGCGGTTTCTGATCGTTAAAAAGCGGTAGTCGCGGTTGCTGAGGTCGAACCAGTACGTTTCTGTTTTGTCGCGACTTTGCCCGTTGGTGAGATAGCGCAGATGGGCTTCGCGTTCGCCGCGGTCGTCGTAGGCAAGTTTTGGGAGGGTGGTCCAGCATTCAAACTGGCAGAAGGTAAGCATCCGAACAACCTCAGCGTCGTACTTGGTTCTGAGGCGGTCTATGATGCGAAAAATGTAGGTTTGGAGCTCGGTTTCACCCGGTTTGATAGCATCCAGAACGGTAAAGTGAAGTTCAGTTCGGCCGATGTAGGCAAGCCTGTTGCTGCCTGGTTCTTCAGCGATCGCGTAATAAATACTGTTACCGCTGAAGCAGACACCCAGCACGTTTCCGGCCGATGAACTCATACGTTTTTATTCCCAGCTTGCCGCGTGCCTGAGCGTGGTTCGTTCAAGACTACCGATGCGGTCGTTACTGTCCGGATCTCTCAGGAGATAAATATTCGGACGCAGCGTATCATTCAGCTCGTAAGTAAACTGGTTGCCGGTTCTGGGCGAATAAACCAGTGAATCCGGGATGAAAGAGCGAGAAGAAGGACGCTCCTTGAAAAGTGAGTCGCGCGCGGCAACCATAAGGGAGTCAGTATTCAGCCAAACAACAAGGGTATCAAGCGTTTCGGGAAATTTGTCGTTATCTCTTTCATAAAACCGCAGCGCATCACGAATATTTGCCATACGGTGACGAACCTGTTCGGTTATTTCACGATCCCTTTGTACTTCTTCCCAGGGGCTTGTAATGGTATGATAGAGCCAGTAAGTCAGTCCGATTATGATAACCAAAAGGCCTATACTTACAACGGTATTTCTTTGATCAATATTCATGAGAGCGTTTTTGTAATACGTTTATGTGCCTGCATTTTCGTTACGACTTTCGAAAATACATTCCGGTTGCAAGATATGCAACTCTAAGACAATAATGATAATAGTAATACGGCGGGATTTAAAATTTGAGTAACGTCGCCCGCATATAAACCGTCAGAGGGTATATAAAGTGTATCAGAGGTTTACACGTTTATTAACATTCATCACGAAACGAAAAGGGCGCCTGCCCTGTTTGCCGTGTAACCCGGATTAACTCTGATCCATAACACAATATCTCCCAATACATTTTTTCATGAGCACCTCAAAAAAACGTCAGCGCTACACGGCCTACGCTGCAACTGCTGCTATTCTGGTGATTACCGTACTTCTGATGCTGCTGCTTCCCGGCGAACCCGAAGCCGGAGAAACCATACAGGAAAACCCTGATCGCTTGGTAAACGTCAAGACGTTTGAAACAGGCAGCTACCCGACTGAAATCCGCATTACGGGGAGAGTAACTTCCGTTGACCGCATCGAGCTGTTTTCTGAAGTCCAGGGTGTGCTGGTAAGCGGCGACCGTCCGTTCAGAACCGGAAACAGATTCAGAAAAGGAGAGGTGCTCGTTCGCCTGGATGACACCGAAGCCGCGTTCGAGCTGGCCTCCTCCCGAAGCCGTTTTCAGTCGGCTCTCTCCGCAATGCTGCCCGAAATCCGCCTGGATTTCTCCGACCGTTTTGAAGTGTGGGCTTCTTACGTGGATGACATCAACCCAATTGAACCCCTGCCTGAATTTCCGGAAATCACCGATCGAACAGAGCGATTTTTCTTTTCAGCCAACGACATTTTTGGTCAGTATTTCAGCATCCGTTCTGCGGAGTCACGGCTCGAAAAGTTTACGATAAAAGCCCCGTTTAACGGCGAACTTCGCATGGCCGACGCGTTTCCCGGAACGCTGATTTCTCCGGGTGTAAAACTGGGTGAGTTTTTCGGGGATACGCACGAGCTGGAAAGTTTTGTGAGCGTAAGCGATCTCGAATTCATCGAACCTGGAAGTCCGGTAAAATTGCAATCTCCCGCCATTAACGAAGAACTAACGGGACGCATCACACGAATCGGACGCTCCGTTGATCCCGGCACACAGGCATTTCCAGTTTTTGTGGAGATCCAGTCGTCACTGCTCAGAGACGGCCTGTATCTGGAAGGACGCATCACCGGAAGAACGCTTGAGGATGTGTCTGAAATCCCGCGTAACCTCCTTACACGCGATAATACCGTGATGGTAATTGAGGATGACGTTGCCACACACCGTAGCGTTGAGCCCGTTTATTTCAACCGCGAAACCGTTCTCGTGCGCGGGCTTTCAGCAGAAGATCAGGTCATCGAGCTTCGGGCCGGAACAACCAGGCTGGCGGGCACAAGAGTTACCCCCGCCGAATAATCCTCAAAATATTTATCTCCGGTTTCCGAATCTATGAAAGACCTTATCCGCTACTTCATCAGCTATAAATCGATTGCCAATTTCACACTGGTGCTGCTGATTTTTATGGGCGCGCTCTTTTTCTCAAATCTGCGCTACTCATTTTTCCCTGAAGAGTCCGTCAGCTTCATCAATATTGATATCATCTATATCGGGGCTTCGCCGTCAGAAATTGAGGAAAGCGCGGTTTCGAAAATTGAGGATAATCTGCGCGGCGTGAGCGGAATTGACCGTTTTACTTCCACATCAGAAAATAACCGTGCCACGATTGAGGTCGAGCTTCTGGAGCGCGCCGATCCCGATGAAGTGCTCACCGACATTAAAAACGCCGTAGATCAGATCACCACATTTCCATCCCAAATGGAGGATCCGGTCGTTTACAAAGTGGAAGTGCTTACCGACGCCATGG
>PXAI01000005.1 GCA_003567135.1 Balneolia bacterium
AAACTCAGAGACCCAACATTCTATTGATCCTAACCGATGATATGGGGTATGCTGATGCAGGTTTTCAGGGTTCAACTGAAATTCTTACTCCAAATCTTGATGCGCTCGCAGAGAACGGCGTTCTTTTCACGAATGCTCACGTAACGGCAACGGTTTGCAGCCCATCGCGTGCCGGCATTGTTACAGGCCGGTATCAGCAGAAATTTGGCCATGAAGCCAATGTACCGCCAAGAAATAAGGGTATGGATACGTCCCAGGTTACGATAGCTGATGTACTGCTTGAAGCGGGCTACCGGACGTCGGTAAACGGAAAATGGCATCTTGGCTTTCTGGATGAATACCATCCCAACAGCCGGGGATTTGAGCACTTTTACGGATTTTTAGGCGGTCACCGTACTTATTTTGCAAGTGATTATCCTCCCGGACATCCCCGCGCATTGATGTATAATATGGAACATGCCCCGTTTCCCGGCGATTATTTAACAACTGCACAGGGAGACAGCGCTGTTGCATTTATCGGACGGGCACATGAAGACCCGTTTTTCCTGTTTTTGTCGTTTTTAGCCCCGCATGCTCCAATGGATGCAACCGAAGAAGACCTTGCCCTGTTTGAAGGCCATGACCGTCCAGAATATGCTGCTATGATGTATGCCATGGACCGGGAAGTCGGAAAAGTTGTAGAGACTCTCAAAACGGAAGGAAAATTTGATGATACGCTGATATTCTTTTTAAGTGATAACGGTGGCTCACCGGTAAACGACTCCAATAATTATCCGTTGAAAGGCTTTAAAGGGAACAAGTTTGAGGGTGGTCACAGGGTGCCCTACTTCATTCACTGGCCGAATGGAATTGAAGGAGGCAAAACGTTTGACGGCCTGACTTCATCACTGGATATTTTCCCGACAAGTATGGCAGCTGCCGGAATTCCCGTTCCGGCTGATCTCCCATTAGACGGCGTAAATTTGCTGCCGTTTATGGATGGAACCCAAACCGGGCATCCGCACGATAAGCTGTTCTTCCGCAAGCTCGAAGGCGCCGCCATGCGCGACGGACACTGGAAACTCATCCGTCTTGATGACTTTGGCTATGTGATGTACGACCTCGAAAATGACCCCGGCGAGACCAATAATTTAGTTGATGCGCACCCTGAACGCTTTGAATCCATGAAAGCTGATTTGGAAGCCTGGGAAGAAACGCTTGTTGAAACCTGGTGGGAAGAATCTGAAGCATGGCAGGAAGTTACGAGAGAGATTCATAAGTCACTGATGCAGAACGAGACTCCGGAAAGAGTAAGCCCTTAGTGCCGGGCTTGCTCTTTCATTGGAGTTTTTGGGCATGATTCTGGTGTAAAAAACCGATACGGTTTACCGGTTCGCGCGTTTCTTTTCCTTGATTTAAAACGAAACGCTGTAATTGGTTGCAGCGGCTACTTCATTAAGACGATGGTTATCTTTTGTGCGGATGTACCAGTATCCAAACAGGCGTAAAGCATTCAATATCAAACTTGTAGGGACAGGGCATGCCCTGTCCCTACTGATCCGAAAATGAAAGCGCTGCAACAGTTGTCTATGCCACTTTCTCCGAGGTCGGATTTCGATTTGGGGGTTACAGCCTTCAAGTTAAAGGTGAGGAATAATCGGTTTATTTACCCTGATCTTCAAATGCCGACAGCACAGTATTGGTTTCTCAGGCTGATATCTTACTTGTCTCAGCCGTGAGAAACCAACCCATAGCACTATGAAAAACCGTGCTGCCTGGAATAATTGAGCTATTCTCTGCTAATCTTCGATCTACTTTATGAGCGTCATTTTGCGGGTGAGGATGCGGCCGCCTGCCTCTAATCGATAGAGGTAAATTGAGCTCGCCAGTGAGGAGGCATCCCATGTTACCATGTGGCTGCCGGATGACTGCACTTCATCTACCAAAGTGGCTACGCGGCGCCCGAGTATGTTGTATACCGTCAACCGGACCTGGCTTTGCTCTGCAATATTGTACCTGATATTTGTAGTCGGGTTAAACGGGTTGGGATAATTTTGTTCCAACGACCACTCATCTGGCATATCAAAGTCGTTTGGCTCAACGGATGTGGCGTCTGTCATTTTAAAACAGCGCACTGCTAATCCCACTCTCTTATTGACTGTATTGCGGTTCATTCCATCCTGCGTTACATGAACTACTCTCCTGTATGCGGCTGATTCATTTTCGGAAGTGGCGGTCCAAAATCCTGCGTAACGGTTTAACGCTTCGAATGCGTTTTCAGCCGGGAAAGCGCCGCCCGCAAATCGCAGGGAAGTACCGCGAACCGAAAGCCCCTGTGAATTTGAAGCCGAGCCATTCTGATCGGTCCAGAAGAATCCATCCCCACCGCCTGTTGAACGCAGCTGATTACCAACGCCGGCGTCAGCACCGCGGGTAAATCCGGTTTGATCCAAGTCATTGGCAGACATACCGAGGTAGTCTTCCAGTTCTTTAAAATCTGCATCCGTTGGCACGCTAAAATCATCAGGACAAATCCCTCTTGAATCATTTACCGCATACCAGTTGTATAGATTACCACGATCGCTGGCTTTGGGACTATCCGGCTCATCATTTCCGTGGACAACCCATGCGCCGGTACTGAGCGCGCTCCAGTCAGCATTTTCTGGAACATTCGGGATCTCATCCCCATTTGCATAGCGTGTAGTGCGTAAATGCTCAGCCATCCAGATTTGGCTACCAACCTGCACCGTCCGGTAGACATTGCCATCAACATCCTCAACTTCGCCGGATAACCATTCAAGAGTAATGGTTTCCAAATCCACTGAACCGTCCGCAACTGAACCAATTACTTTTTCCTCATGACCCTGAGATTCTTCAATTACCACAGAGAGAGCACCGTCAACGTTATCGTGCAGTATAGAAAACCGGCCTTCGGAGTTTGTTGTGGTCGATGCAATTTCCGTTCCGCCGTGGAAAAGAGATACATTTTTATTGACAACAGATTCACCTTCTTCATTTTGCAGAATGCCTGATTTAATACTCTGATTTTCTAAATCCAGTAATCCCGCAAAAGCTCCAATATTGATCGACCCGTTCTCCCAGTTTATTGGATTACCAAACAAATCGAATTCTGGAAACTCAGGGATATCAGCAAAGATACCCTGTCCCGCCATGGGAAACTCAGGCTGATCAAACGCAATACCGGCGTTCATTGCAGGACTTTCCGGCAGCAGCCTGTAGCTCTCTGAATCTGTACCGCCCGGATTCACAAAAAGCGGATTTCCGGTTACGTTATTCGGATCAGTGTCTATGAAATTTTGGGTGATGTCACCATCGTACAAGTTATTCGATACGATAAATTCATCGTCATTTGT
>PXAI01000393.1 GCA_003567135.1 Balneolia bacterium
GAAGTCTTTTTCCTCACGCACAACCCCACAACGCTGAACCGGCAGGGCGCGGACGTTGGCACGCAATACCGCTCCATTATTCTCTGGAAAGATGAGCAGCAGAAGCAGACGGCCGAAGTAGTCATCAAAATGATCGATGATGAGAAAATCTACGATAATCCGATTGTAACTCAGGTTGTACCGCTTGAGGTTTTTTATGAGGCCGAGGAATATCATCAGGATTATTTCAACCGGAATCCGGAGCAGGCCTACTGCCAGGTTGTGATCGCGCCGAAGCTTCAAAAACTCCGTGAGCTGTTTGAGCACAAAATAAATGAAGAAGCATTCTGACCGGGTGTAACCTCTTTTACCTCATTTATCTCGGAAATTTGTCAGAAAAATGCTTATTTATCCTGACTGATTATTTGATCAATTAAACTGTTAATTAACCCTCTGATTATATGAACATGTTTGTTTACGCATGGCGGATTACGTTGCCGCTGATTTTCTTACTGATTGGTTCGCAGGCGCTTCAGGCACAGAATGCGATGACACCAATGCAGGTTGCCGAAATCGAGCAGATCGGCGCCGGAGTAATTTCCTCGGATGGTGCCTATGTGGCTTACACAAAAATTGTGCCTGCCAATCCGATTGAAGAAAACAGCCCGAATTCCAGCCATCTATTTGTGATGAATACCGAAACCGGTGAAAGTACTCAGATTGAACTTGATGGCAACGCCGGCGGACTCGCACAACGCCCGGCTCACGGCACGTTTACCTTCCTTACCAGAATGGAAGATGATTCCCAAAATGCACTTTACGAGCTGAATCCTGAAACCGGCAATATGGACCGTCTGTTCGGTTTCTCAAGAAATATGACGGGATATTCATGGGATGATCTCGGCCGCCGCCTTGCGTTTTCATCTTTTGAAAGCCTGGATCTTCCGGAGCATCAGCTTCCGTACGTACCTGATTTCTACGAAGAGCACCTTCCGCAGCGTCGCGGCTATATCGTTGATCTCGGTGTAGCAGATCCTGAGCCGCATATCATCAATCTGGATGGTTCGTATTATATCATGAGCTGGAGCCCCGGCGGCACCAGGCTTGCCGTTTCTGTGGCGCCCCGCCCGAATGTGGATGATCAGTACATGTTCCAGCAGATTCACATCATCGATCCGACAACACGCAATGTTGAGAACAAAATTGACAATGCCGGTAAAATCTCCCAGGTTGAGTGGAGCCCGGATGGTACGCGTCTTGCCCTCAGAGCCGGAAATTCCATTAACGATCCGATTGACGGGCGCATCATGCTTGTAGATGCAGAAGGCGGAACACCGGCCAACATTTTCCCGGAATACGAAGGAAAATTCGAGCAGATTCTCTGGACCGGCCGCGACACCATTCACTTTATTTCAAGTGAAAGCACCGAGCGTTTCTTCGGTACTATCAATCCGGATGGCAGCAATTTCACCCGACTATTCGGTTCTGATGGCGGCGTATGGCAGTCATTCAGCCTTTCTGATGCCGGGCATATCGCTTTCGTAGCAGACCATCCGACGCACCCGCGTGAGCTTTTCCTGCTCAGAGACGGCTCTGACTATCCCGAGCGAATGACCGACACCAACCCATGGCTTGCCGATGTGGCAATGGGCGTTCAGGAAGTTGTTACCTACGAAGCGCGTGACGGAAAAGTAATCGAAGGATTGCTGATTCGTCCGGTTGGTGAAAGCGAAGCCATGCGCTATCCGCTTATTACCGTTGTTCACGGTGGCCCTGAAGCACATTACAGCAATGGCTGGCTCACCGGATACTCATTGCCGGGACAACTCATGGCAGCCAGAGGATTCGCCGTATTCTACCCGAATTACCGTGGAAGTACCGGTCGTGGCCTCGAATTCATTAAGTCTTCTCAGGGCGGAGCCGCTGCTGAGGAATTCGACGATATCGTTGACGGCGTAGACTACCTGATTGAGACCGGTCTGGTTGATCCCGATCGTGTTGGTGTAACCGGCGGTTCGTACGGCGGATATGCCACAGCATGGATGAGTACCTACTACTCCGACCGTTTTGCGGCCGGCGTAATGTTTGTGGGTATCAGCAACAATCTTTCCAAATGGGGTACAAGCGACATCCCCGAAGAGCTTTATCTGGTTCACTCCAGAGAGCGGATGTGGGAATCAGATGAAGTCTGGATGAAGTACCTCGACCGCAGCCCGATTTATCACGTAGACAAAGCCCAAACTCCGCTGCTGATTATGCACGGGGCTGAGGATACACGCGTGCATCCGGCGCAGTCACTCGAACTGTATCGCCATATCAAGGTGAGACAGCCGGATGTTCCGCTTCGCCTTATCCTTTACCCGAATGAAGGACACGGAAACGTGCGCTCAACATCCCGCTTCGACTATAATCTCCGCATGATCCAGTGGTTTGAAACGTATCTGAAGGGCGACGATCCTGAAATGCCTCACACGCATCTCAATCTTGAGGACTTCGGAATCAGCGTTGACTAAATTTTTTTAGTCTCATTTTTAAAGCCGGCATGTTCTAAACATCGCCGGCTTTTTTTATGTCAGAGAAAACAGTTTTCAATACGATACTGATTTTCTATACCGAAAAAAGAAATCCACCTATGGATAATATGACGTTAAGAATCGCAGCGGGTAAATCACATTCACTGTTGTCCAGCCTGCTCCGACCCCTCGGAGGGGAAAGTAGTTTAGAATTTGAATTTGATTGGTTTAATCAAAAAAAAGAAATCCGGCCTATGAATAAAATGGCGTTAAGAACCGTAGCGGAGTGAAGCGTTAAGAATAAAATCATACCGCTGACCAGCCTGGGAATTAGCTCCTGAGGTTGCGGAGCATTGATTTTATTTAGCGCAACGCAGCGAAGGTTTAGCCATTTTATCCCAGCCGGCGGCTTTTGGGTTACCTTTTGTCCGCACAAAAGGTAACGGAGTCCTAATGAGATGGTAGGCGCAACCAACTACAGGGGTTCATTTTAAAATCAGATCAAAAAACGAACATATTTTTAACCAGTAGCTGATTCTTATGGAAAGATCGTTTTCCTCCGACAACAGTGATTCACAATCCACAATTCACAAATTGGAGCGGATCGATTTCATCATACAACAGCTTTCAAATATTAAAGTTATGCTCTACATTTTTTTACATCAAACAATAAACAAAAGCCGCATCTTTCATGTTATTCGTTTAAACAAATCATTTTAATCCCCGCACGTGGATGAGTAAGACGTTTAAGATAGTTCTGGCCATTGCAATACCTGCATTGATTGCTGCCATTTTCCTGATTCCGGCACTTTCAGGATCACAAAACGAGAGTTCTGCCAGCGGGCCTGAACGC
>PXAI01000180.1 GCA_003567135.1 Balneolia bacterium
ACTTAAAAATAACCTCTGCGAAACTCTGCGCACACCTCCGGTTCCTCTGCGGTTAACTCCTGTGAGTACCCAGCGCGAACCGGCCATTTTGAATTTTTCATTTTGCATTTTGAATTCCCTCTCCTCTTCTTTTTCATATATTGATACCGAGAGATTTCAACGGCTCATTCGCCTGAATTTAAATTCTATTGATTATGGCTGAAAACAACGCATCTGCTGCAATATCGCAACATCTGAATCTTAACGTACGCGGGCTGTCGCTTTCGGCAACGCTTGCAATTAATGAGCGCTCTGCGCAGCTCAGGAAAGAGGGAAAGAAGATCTACAAATTCGGGCTGGGCCAGTCGCCGTTTCCGGTTCCTCCTTCGGTTGAGGAAGCGCTGAAATCGAATGCGCATCAGAAAGATTATCTGCCGGTAAAAGGCCTGCCTGAGCTTTGTGATGCCGTGGCGGGCTATCATAACCGAACCCAGTTTCTGGATTATTCGGGCGAAGATATTATGATCGCGCCCGGATCAAAAGAGCTGATGTTCCTGCTTCAGCTGGTTTATTACGGCGATTTAGTGGTGCCGACTCCCAGCTGGGTTTCCTACGCGCCGCAGGCGCACATTGTGGGGCGGCACGTGCGCTGGCTTAAAACCAAGGCGGAAAACGGCTGGCGGCTGGAGCCCGACGAGCTCGAAAAACTCTGCAAGGTCGATCCTGACCGCCCGCGCATTCTGATTTTAAACTATCCCTCAAACCCGACCGGCTACACGCTGAGTCCCGGTCAGCTTGAGGCCATTGCGGATGTCGCCCGGAAGTACAACTGCGTAATTTTATCCGATGAAATTTATGGTGAACTGCACCACGATACGGGTCATGTTTCCATAGCGCGAGACTATCCGGAGGGGACGATCATCAGCAGCGGACTGAGCAAATGGTGCGGCGCCGGGGGCTGGCGACTGGGTACGTTTGCGTTTCCGCCTTCGCTGAAAAAGCTTCAGCAGGCGATGTCCGTTGCGGCCAGCGAAACGTTTACATCCACATGCGCCCCGATTCAGTACGCGGCCGTTAGGGCATTTAACGGCGGAATTGATATCGAGGAATATCTCTGGCACTCACGACTTGTTCTGAAGGCGTTATCCGCAAAAATCGTCAGAATGATGGATGAAGCCGGTATAGAAATCGGAGAGGCGGAAGGGGGATTTTATCTGTTTCCCGATTTCAGCAAATGGCGCGAAACGCTGGCCGGCCGCGGGATTGAAACCAGCGAAAAACTCTGCGAAAGGATTCTGGAGGAAACCGGCGTTGCGTTACTGCCCGGCAGTTTCTTCGGTCGCCCTGAGGATGAGCTTACTGCGCGCATGGCGTACGTCGATTTTGACGGATCACGCGCCCTGGCCGCCTGCAAAGGCCTTAGTCCCGGCCAAACCCCGGATGACCGCTTTCTGGAAAAACACTGCGCGCATCTTTTGGAAGGCGTTGAGAAATTGTGTGATTGGACGACGGGGTGACAGCTTTGCAGTGAATTCAGAATTATAGAGTTCAGAGTTCAGAATTGGCTTGCGCACGCGAGTCGCTAATTCCCAAAAAGCAAAAATTAAATCCACAAAAAAGGCCGGACTACAACGTTGTAATCCGGCCTGATTTTTTTCGTGGGATGAATCAGCTTAGCGATCCCAAAAGCTTATTAAGCGTTTCGCTTGGGCGCATTGCTTTGGATGCCAGATCTTTATCGGGGTGATAATATCCGCCGATGTCCTGCGGTTTGCCCTGCGCGCCGATCAGTTCGCTGTTGATTTTCTCTTCGTTTGCCCTGAGTTCGGCGACAAATTTGGAGAAGATATCTTTCAGCTGATAATCATCTTCCTGTTCGGCCAGTGCCTCAGCCCAGTAAAGCCCCAGATAGAAATGAGAGCCCCGGTTATCGATTTTTCCGAGCTTGCGCGCCGGTGATTTATCGTTATCGAGGAACGCTTCGTTGGCTTTGTCGAGGGCATTGGCCAGCACTTTTGCGCGGTCGTTATCAAACACGCGGCCAAGATGCTCGAGGGATACGGCCAGCGCGAGGAATTCGCCAAGCGAATCCCACCTCAGGTAGCCTTCTTCCAGAAACTGCTGCACGTGCTTTGGCGCTGATCCGCCGGCTCCGGTTTCGAATAATCCGCCGCCGTTCATCAAAGGCACGATGGAAAGCATTTTTGCCGATGTACCGACTTCCAGAATAGGAAACAGATCCGTCAGGTAATCGCGAAGCACGTTTCCGGTAACGGAGATGGTGTCCTTGCTATCCTTCATTCGTTTGAGCGAAAAATTGGTGGCATCAACCGGCGGCAGAATGTGAATTTCGAGTCCGTCGGTGTCGTGCTCTTTCAGATAGAGCGAAACCTTTTTGATCAGCTGACGATCGTGCGGACGGTTTTCATCCAGCCAGAAAACGGCGGGATCTCCTGACTCACTCGCGCGGCGCACGGCCAGCTTCACCCAGTCGCGAATCGGCGCATCTTTGGTCTGGCACATCCGGAAAATATCGCCTTCTTCCACGTCCTGACGCATCAGCACGGTTCCGCCCGCTTCGCGGACTTCCACCACGCCGGCTCCGCTCATCTGGAACGTTTTATCATGCGAGCCATACTCTTCAGCTTTCTTCGCCATCAGGCCCACATTTGAAACACTTCCCATCGTACGCGGATCAAAAGCGCCGTTTTCCTTGCAGAAGTCGATCGTAGCCTGGTACACGCCGGAGTAAGAACGATCGGGGATTACCGCTTTTGTATCCTGAGACTCATCATTTTTGTTCCACATCTGTCCGGAATTACGGATCATTGACGGCATGGAGGCGTCGATAATTACATCAGACGGTACATGCAGGTTAGTGATGCCTTTATAAGAATTCACCATCGCCAGATCAGGGCGGGATTCGTACACGCGCTCGATCGCTTTTTCGACCTGATCCTGTTTCGGATGGCCTTCAATCCGCGCGTAAATATCGCCGAGGCCGTTCCGGGTATCGATGCCGAGTTCTTTGAAAAGATCGCCGTAGGAATCAAAAACATCCTTATAAAACACATCCACAAAAGCGCCAAAAATGATCGGATCGGAGACTTTCATCATCGTGGCTTTCATGTGCAGCGAAAAGAGAACGCCGTTCTTTTTGGCATCCTCAATCTGCTCGGCGGCAAATGCCTTCAGCTTTTTCATGTTCATGACGGAGGAGTCGATCACCTCGCCATTCTCAAGCTTGAGGCCATCTTTCAGCGTTTTTTCGTTACCGCCTTTATCCGTAAAAACGATTGAAACCTCCGTCGCGCCCTCAATGGTAACGGACT
>PXAI01000200.1 GCA_003567135.1 Balneolia bacterium
CCTGTGAACCTTTTGCCCGAATGGCCCGGGAAACGGATGATCACATGAAAATCATCATCAACCAGAGCGGGTATGAACTGGTTCTGACTACCGATGGCGTAGAAGTTCTGCTTGCTCCCGGATCTGCCCTGTTTGCTACATACATGCAGAAAGTAAGATGCAAAACCGTCATTCAGGATGAGAACATCAAATTCATCACGTTCAACCAGCCGTTTTACTGTGTTCACACCAACGATTCCGAAGTATCCTGCGGCGGACTGCTTTTCTTTGGTTCCAGCCATATTCCGGTAATTGCGATACCGGAAAGCATCGCAGGAGAACTGAATCACTTCTTTTGCCGCCTTGAATCAGAGTTTGATACACGGGATCAGAACCAGGAAGAAATGCTGCGCATGATGCTGAAGCAGCTGATTATACGCTTTACCAGGCTTGGGCGGGATCAGCTTTTGAAAAACAGCGAAGAAATGCCTGATGCGAAAACCATAGATCTGATCCGGAAATTTAACGTTCTGGTTGAGGAGCATTTCAGAGAGAAAAAGCAGGTATCTGATTATGCCGAGCTGCTGTACAAATCGCCTAAAACGATAGACAACATTTTCCGTAAACATTCCACGAAAACGCCACTTACGATCATCCACGAAAGAGTGTTGCTGGAGGCCAAGCGGCTTTTGATCTATTCTGATAAATCGCTACAGCAGATAACATGGGAAATTGGACTTGAAGATCCCGCGCAGTTCAGCCGTTTTTTCAAAAAGAAAACGGGGCTCACTCCGGGCAGCTTTAGGGAAGAGGGTTTGAGGGTTTGATATCAGGCAGATATCCACATGAATATCTGTAACTTAGGTTAGTTAAGGGGAAAATCATCAAGAGCCGGTGGAGTATTGCCATGTTTCAGGCAGCCCTGATCAGGTACCTTGTGAGTGAAGTTTAAAAACAACAATCACTCAAAACAAAGGAAACCTGTTATGAGACCTTTTAAAGTACCTGAACGAAATCAGGTTAATGAACAAAACCAGAAGATTTTTGACAATCTGGAAAACAAGCTTGGCATGGTGCCAAATATTTACGCAACCTACGCCTACTCTGATAATGCGCTCGGGCGATACATGAGTTTTGCTAACGGCAAGACGTCGCTCAGTACCAAAGAAAAAGAAGTGGTAAACCTTGTAGTAAGCCAAATCAACGGATGCTCCTACTGCCTGGCCGCGCATACCCAGCTGGCAAAAATGAACGGCTTTACGGATGATCAGATACTGCAAATCCGTAATGGAGGGGCAGATTTTGATAAAAAACTTGATGCACTCGCAAAGCTGGCATCCGAAATTACAAAAAACCGGGGAATTATTGAAGATGAGCAGTTGGCCAATTTCTTCGACGCCGGATTCAGCCGTGAAAACCTTGTGGATCTGGTGCTGGCTGTTGCAGATAAAACGGCCACCAACCTGCTGCACAACATAACCGATATTCCGGTCGATTTCCCCGAAGCACCGGAACTTGAACCGCAAACCCATTAATACAGAGGAGAATTTGATATGTATAAGATTAACTGGACGAAAGCGATAATCGCCGGTGTGGCCGGCACCCTGCTCTTTGACATACTTGGTTTTATCCTTTCCGGGGAGTGGTGGGATATTCCTGCCCTGCTCGGTGAAAAAACCGGTCTTGGCCTCGCTTACGGCGTGATGGGTCATTTCGGAAACGGAGCCCTGCTGGCTATACTTTAGACCGCCATCGCCCCTTCATTGTGGGGACCTCACTGGATCAGGCCATTTATTTTCATCACGGTACAAACCATTGTACTGGTCTGGTTCTTCATCTTCCCGCTGGTGGGTGCCGGAGTTGCCGGTCTGGATGCCGGGCCCATGATGGCCGTTGGATCAATGCTGCGCCACTGGGTGTTTGTGATTCCGCTTATTTTTCTGGTAAATCCGGAAATATTCGGTAAACAAGAAACATCTGATGCCTGAGTAAACAACGGAATCAAAAAAAAAGCCGGAGAGCGAAATGCTGTCCGGCTTTTTTTGTTTCCAGATTAAAGTTCAGCGGGATATTATTTCAAAATATAAACAGTTATAATTCCATTCAGGATAATTCAGAACTATCTCAGCTCAATTATTACTCTCGTTTTAAAATAGTTAAAGCAATCATACAACGCCCCACTCATTCATAAATTTATCATGACCTTCACGCTCAAACTAAAAACACTAATTCTGGGTCTGATCGGCCTGTTTCTGTTTTTTTTTGCTCGGCACCCTTCTGTTTTTCAACGCCACCCCAAAAGAGAAGCGAATTCAGGTTCCGGTGGTGGCGCATTATGCGGTTGATGAACCCGGCTTTAAGCGTGAAACAGGAATTCTGACCGGAAGACAATGGATTGAGGGCAACTCAGCGGAAATTTTCTTTACCGGTGAAGAAGCTTTCGGAGCCATGCTGGAAGATATCCGGAACGCGGAGCATAGCGTGACCAAAGAAACCTATAATTACTGGGGCGAAGATATAGGTGTGACATTCGCTGAGGTATTGGCCGACGCCTGTGAGCGAAATGTAAGAACCCATTTCCTGATGGATTTTGTGGGCAACGTGATGGCATCCCCCCGACAAGTTCAGCGTAATGCAGGATGCGGGCGTTGAAGTTGAGCGCTGGCGAAAACCATCGTGGTATCAGCTGGCGCGATTCAACCACCGGACGCACCGGAAACTTCTCATTACGGATGGAAAAACAGGCTACATCGGCGGAATGAACACGGCCGATGCCTGGCTGAATCACACAGATGAAGAAGGATATAAAGATTATCACTTCCGGATAACCGGCCCCGTAGTGGGTGATTTGCAGGGCGCATTTTCCGAGAACTGGGTTTCCGCCCGAAAGCAGCTTTTAACGGGGCACGAATACTATCCCCATCTGGAGGAAACAGGATCTCTTTCGATGCAGGTAACCAGCAGCCATCCGCGTGAGGGGCAAAAACTGGCGCGTAAAATGCTTCTTTACGCAATCGCATCCGCAAGGTATTCTATCGATATAGGAACGGCCTATTTTTATCCTGATGAAGCGTTTATTGAGGAACTCGCCGGCGCGGCGTCACGCGGAGTTCAGGTTCGGATTCTTACTCCCGGTGAAAATATTGACAAACGGTACGTGCGCTATGCATCATACCGCCGGATGAAACCACTGCTTGAGGCCGGAATTGAGATTTACGAATACGAGCCGGTGTTCTATCACGCTAAAAAGATGATCGTGGATGGATATTTTTCAACCGTCGGTTCAGTGAATATGGATAACCGCTCGTTCCGGCTGAATGACGAAGCCA
>PXAI01000111.1 GCA_003567135.1 Balneolia bacterium
CGACATCGCGGCCGGTTTTGATCTGGCCGTCGGTTTCCAGCTTGACGCGGCTTCGCAGATTATTCAGCACAAGCGTCTGATGCACTTCCGAAAGCCCGATTTCCCAGGGGAGACCGGCGTGTTTAATACTGGTTTGGGGGGATGCTCCGGTTCCTCCGTCATGACCGCTGATCAGAATCACATCGGCTTTTGCCTTAGCCACGCCGGCGGCAATCGTGCCGACCCCTACTTTCGAGACCAGCTTCACGTTGATATCAGCCTTATTGTTGGCGTTCTTGAGATCGTGAATGAGCTGTGATAAATCCTCAATCGAGTAGATATCGTGATGCGGAGGAGGAGATATCAATCCAACGCCCGGCGTGGATAAACGCACGTTCGCAATCCACGGATAGACTTTTCTGCCGGGAAGCTCGCCGCCCTCGCCGGGCTTGGCTCCCTGCGCCATTTTGATCTGGATTTCCTTCGCCTGCGTGAGGTATTCACTTGTAACACCAAACCGCCCTGATGCCACCTGTTTGATGGCGCTGTTGCGGGAATCACCGTTGTCATCCGGAGTAAATCTTTTAGGATGCTCGCCGCCCTCGCCCGTATTGCTCTTTCCGCCAATCCGGTTCATGGCAATCGCCAGCGCTTCGTGCGTTTCCTCGCTGATGGAGCCGTACGACATCGCGCCGGTCTTGAACCGCTGACAAATAGAATCTACCGATTCCACTTCATCAATGGGGATGGCGGCCGATTCATCGTAATGAAAATCGAGTAAATGACGCAGGGTGGGCGCAGGATCGTCCTGTTCGTCCAGTAAGCGCGTGTATTTTTTATACAGCTCATAATCGCCAGTGCGCACGGCCTGCTGAAGCGTGTGAATGGTTTTGGGATTATACATGTGATATTCCCCGTTCCGGCGCCACTTATACTGTCCTGCCTCGTCGAGTACCCTTCCGTTTACGTGTACTTTCGGGAAGGCTTTTTGATGACGCATGTCCGCTTCGGTGGCGATTACGTCCATCGTAATTCCGTCGATTCTGGAATCCGTCCAGGTGAAATATTTATCGATCACCTTTCTTGAAATGCCCAGCGCTTCAAAAATCTGCGCTCCCCGGTATGACTTAATGGTGGAAATACCCATTTTCGCCATCACCTTAACGATGCCTTTCACCAGAGCGGTGTTATAACCTTTCACGGCATTGGCGTAGGTGATGTCGGTCAGCAGGCCTTCCTTAATCATATCAAACAGGCTTTCGTAAGCCATGTACGGATTCACCGCATCCACTCCATAGCCGAGCAGCGTACAAAAGTGATGCGTTTCGCGAGGCTCGCCGGATTCCAGAATAATGCTGACCTGCGTCCGGTTTCCTGCTCTTACCAAATGGTGATGTAATCCCGAAACGGCCAATAAAGCCGGAATGGGCGCATGATCTTTATCGAAATTCCGGTCGGATAATATCAGGATGGATGCTCCTTGTTTAATGGCGGCATCCGCCTGATCAAAAATGGCCATCAGGCTCTTTTCGAGTCCCTTTCCGCCTGATCCTGCCGGAAACAGGATAGACAATTCCTCAAATTTGAATAAACCGTTATCAAAACTTCTGAGCTGTTCCATTTCCTCGGTAGTGAGGACGGGCGTTTTCAGCTTGATCTGCTTACAGCGTTCAGGCGAGCTGTCAAGGATATTTCCCTTGGCACCCAGATACGCTTCGGTTGATGTAACCATCTCTTCCCGGATGGGATCAATCGGGGGATTGGTGACCTGAGCAAACAGCTGCTTGAAATAATTGTAGAGCAGCTGCGGCTGATTGGATAAAACGGCGAGTGGCGCGTCATTTCCCATGGCGCCAATCGGCTGAAGCATATTTTCAGCCATCGGGCCAACGTTCACGCGCAGATCTTCATACGTGTAGCCAAAAACTTTCTGGCGCTGAACAATTTCATAATGCTCCAGATTAGGCTCAGGATAGGTAAGCTCGCGGCTGATGGCGCTGAAGTCGATCAGGTTATCATCCAGCCATTTCCGGTACGGTTTTTCTTTGACCAGACTATCCTTGATTTCCTGATCACTTATGATGCGTTTTTCAACCGTATCGATCAAAAGCATTCGACCTGGCTTGAGTCGTCCTTTCGACATCACCTCATCCGGCGGCGTATCCAGAACGCCGGCTTCGGAGGAGAGAATTATGGTGTCATCTCGTGTGATGTAGTACCGCGACGGACGCAGCCCGTTTCTGTCGAGCGTGGCGCCCACGACTTTCCCATCTGTAAACGCCACCGATGCGGGGCCGTCCCACGGTTCCATCATACAGCTGTGATATTCATAAAAAGCGCGCTTTTCATCGCTCATGCGATCGTGCTTTTCCCAGGGCTCGGGAATCATAATCATCATGGCGTGGGGCAGCGACCGGCCGCTAAGTGACAGAAACTCGAGACAGTTGTCAAATTTTGCGGAATCGCTGCCTTGATCCTGCACGATAGGCATAATTTTTTTGATGTCATCACCAAAAAGCTCTGATTCCAGCAAAGATTCCCGGGCATGGAGCCAGTTCTGGTTTCCGCGCACCGTATTGATTTCGCCGTTGTGAATAATGTAGCGATAGGGGTGAGCCAGTTTCCAGCTGGGAAAGGTATTCGTGCTGAAACGCGAGTGAACCAGCGCGATAGCCGTTTTCATTTCGGGATTGCTCAAATCACGATAGTATTTTTCGAGCTGCGTGGGCGTGAGCATACCTTTATATATGATGGTACGGCACGACATGCTGTTGATGTAGAAAAATTCCTTTTCCCTGATTTTGAGATCGGTTTCTTCGATGGCGCGCGTACACAGGCGGCGAACCACAAACAGCTTTCGCTCAAAATCCAGTTCTGATTGGATGTGATCCGGCTTCTCGATAAAAATTTGCCGGACCGATGGCTCTGAGGCGATGGCCGTTTCACCAAGTGAGGTGTTATTAGTAGGCACTTTACGCCATCCCAAAACATTCAGGCCTTCATTTTTTACGATATTTTCTACGATTTCCTCGCACGGCAGGCGGTCTTCGCGTTCGCCGGGAAAGAAAATCATTCCGACTCCGTAATTGCCTGGTTCTGGTAAATCAAATCCTAAACCCTGACATGAAGTCCGTAAAAATCTGTGCGGAAGCTGCATTAGGATGCCGGCTCCGTCGCCCGTATTCATTTCCGCACCGGTAGCACCGCGGTGATCTAAATTTATAAGCACCCGTATGGCCTGCTTGACAATATCATTGGACGCGCGTCCCTGAATATTGGCAACAAACCCGATACCACAGGCATCGTGCTCGTTTTCCGGGTTATATA
>PXAI01000308.1 GCA_003567135.1 Balneolia bacterium
ATAGTCCAGTCCGGGTGGCCAGGGATAGAAAGCACTGGTCGGATAGCGATAACGGTGAAGATCTATATTGTCATAATAATCACCGTTCCAGTATTGAGAAGGAGTAGAACCTTTAGGGAACTGGTACTGAAAGGTAAAGATACCGGCATCTAAAGGATTATATTCGTCATTTCCGGCAGCAATGAGAAATCCGTAGATATAGACACTATTAGTGTTCGGTTTATATCTGAGAGAATCCTGCGGATGTTTATAACCGTATTGAACATAGATTGACTTCTCCGATATCAGTGCCAAAGCATCGGTTTGATTAACGGGAAACTCACCGTTAGTACCTCCGTCAGGAGGCTCTCCCGGAATAGTGTTCATATAGGTCAGATTATCTTTTATGTAAATATTACCGGAACTTGCCCAGGTCTGCCGACCTTCTACGGTTCCTGATATCCATAGCTCATATGGAACAAATACAGACTGATCGGACACCGTACCGGTTGGTCCAATAGTCCAGAGCGTATCTTTTCTGGTGATATAGCTCACCCCCAAAGAATCACCAACAGGTCCGTACGGAGGGTAGGAATCATAGATAATGAATTCTTCCGTTTCACCTTCCGTAATAATCCCAACATAAGATTCAAAGTAAGATCCCTCTATCGTTACGAATGCTATCCTGTTATCATACTCTGAATATCCGAAGGGGCGTAAACCGTTCATCCTGACCTTATCGGCTGATAATGAACCTGTGAGCTTCGGATAGTTCTCTCTTAAGCCGCCCTGAAAGATGTGTTCTTCCGGAAAGAATGTGCTGCCTCCCGGATAAACTCTCACAACACCCGATGTTGATACCGGATCAGTGAAGGTTGGCCAGTCAACCGTTTCCCTGATCCAGATATCTGTATTACAGTGAATACTGCCGCTGATTACATCAAAACCTGAGAAACGAATGTTTCCAGCTACCCCGTCTAAAGCAATAAACTTATCATAATAGTGAGATTTTCCTAAGGTATCTTCCCGATAACCATCAACGGAAAGCAGATACATATCTCCTGAAGAAATATCCGTGCTTGCCCGATGGAAAACATATTCATCGAACAGACTGACATTAGATAGATATCCTTCACCGATGATCTCTGCTACATATTGATTTGCAACATATTCTTCCTCTTCCCCCGTTCGGGGATAGAAAATATGAACCATGCCGTCAGGCATTATATCCAGTACCGGTTCACCGAGAAAGAAGATACTCTCATACTGGTCAATCTCTAAATAACTCACTTCTGTGAAAGGATCTGTTGCCCAAGAATAGATAATAGTATAAACCCAGATAATGCAGTAGAGTTTTGATTATCGATTGAAATCTCCTTTTTTTGAATCAGAAATCCTGCTTCTAAGCCGGTATTTCTTGCCTTGAATTTTCTACTGCATTGCAGTTAAAATTTAAGAAGATAAGTTCAATCTTTTCAATAAGTTGTAGAAATTTGCTTTTCCGTTTCGGGTCGCTTATTCCTAAACGAAGTACATAATCTCTACCATTCTTACCTAATTGACCGGGAATGATCAAATATTTCATTCTGATGGTACGCAATTTGTGGTTTTTACCTACTTCAGCAATAACATGTTGTATCAAGTAAGTAATTAGATTATGAAGTATAAGACAGATGGTCATCAGAACAGCCTCTGTTGCCCAAAAGTTATCTAAATTAAATGCAGATAGCCCAAAGCCATCTTTCAAATTATCAATAATCTTTTCATCATTTGCTCGTGGTTTGTAATAATTCCAGATATCGTAGGGTGAGTCTTTTGTATTATTGGTGACCAGCAGCGAGTGACGATAACTTACCCCGTATTCTGTTTCTTCAAATAGACGCAATTGTTTACCCGATGCTTTAGGTCTTTTTTCTATTTCCTGACGAACGATCACATAACGTCTGTTTCCCTTCCAGCTTTCTGCCGAATGCATAAAATCAAAATCACTAACTTCTATTCCCGGTGCTACTGTTTCCCAAGTCTCGTGCTGGTATATAAGCTTTTGCAAATTGCTGTAAAGAGGAGCCGAAATTATATACTCCATTTTCTGAGATTCTAAAACTTCAAGGAATTCTCGATTATAATAACCACTATCAGCAAGAACTCTTGTAATCTTAAGCCAGGGTATAAATAAGAGAGTCTGATGGAAGAAGCCTATGATACCATTAGACGAACTCGTATTCCCGGAACGATTCCAAAAATTTACAGTATATCCACTCCCTAAAAAAGCAATCTGAGGTTGATTTGATGGCCTCCCCTTCTTCTGAGGATTGTAGCCTCTTTTAGCACCATCTTGTGTGCCGTAACGGGTGATTACTGTTGAATCAAAGCGTAGAGAATCCTCTGCGATTCCCGTTGCTTTCAACAAGGTGGGTAAAAAAAATAATCCTATTCCGGAGAGCAATTTCTCATTTATTGATTGCTTATTGTACTTATTAAAGTATCGAGTCAATCCTGTAGAGGATTTAGGAAATCTTGATACATTAAAACATTTTCTGAATACTGTGGAATTAATGTCGAAATAATTTATATGAGAAAAACGAAAGCCACCGTTCAGGACAGATATAAATAACGATATGACCTTCGAGTACTCTCCAGTAGAATTGTTTGATGTTTCTTTGACCGGAAGACAATCTTCAACTACATTTTTGAACTTGATTTTATTCAAAAAACGAGATATTATCGCGGCTGTTCCACCCCATGAAGTAATTAACTTATCAGTAAATTCGATTTTTACTTGACCATTTTTGCTATCACTTTTTCTGTTCGTTGGTTGCATATTTCTCTCCATAATGTTTTCTTGTGCGTAGAGCAAGTCAATTCATTATTGGATAAGTAAATATGCAACCTTTTTTCCGCTCGTTGTAGTTCTACTGCATTATTTGGGTTAAAAACTTCTCTTTATTTATTCACCGGTTGCTGCAGATCCTGATAGGTAATAACTCGTTTATCACTGTTATACCAGGCATGCTTTATCTCTCCGGCATAGATTGTATGATCACCGCTTCTGATCTGAGATACAACTTCACATTCAAAATTTGCTGCGGCATTGCGGATTATTGGTATCTTTGCCAGTTTACCGGCAAATGTATCAAATCCGCTAAGAGATAACTTGTCGTAGTCTCTACCTGAAAGAGAACCACATATTCTGACCGCTTCAACTTGTTCGGGGGATGGAAAACAGAGATTAAAAAAACGAACCGATTGCAGGCATTGATAAGAATACCGGCTATGCCCGATAGAGATAGCCAGCATTGGCGGGTCTATCGAAGTTCGCATAAAC
>PXAI01000170.1 GCA_003567135.1 Balneolia bacterium
AATCAGGGCTACGGCAAGCAGCAGAATCGTTTTTATTTTCATCGTTTTAAATGTCATAACACGTTTCCCTGATCTATTTAATTACTGCAAATTTACCCGTCTTCTCGCCAATGCCCGGGGCGGTTACGTGGTATATGTACACGCCGTACGCCAGATCGCGGTCATCCTTGGTTCTCATATCCCATATGTAGCGGTCATTGTCAATCGAGTTATTCACGTTGAGTGTCTGAACAAGGCGTCCTGAAACGGTGAATATGCGGATCGTACACTGCGACGGCAGATTTGTAAAGTGTAGCTGTCTGTCAGCTGTGGTTTCGGCAATGTGCGTGGTCAGATATGGATTCGGAACCACCCTGATATCCTTCAGCACATCTTTATCAATTTCATCAGAAAGTGATGGCTGATTTTCAGCCTCTATCGTAAATCTGAATTCATCGGCGCTGGTGAACGGCTTCACGGTAATAAGAATCAGTTCGTCGCCGCCTGCCGGATCAACCGTAGTGCCAATTGCACTTTCAGGACCGCTGGCGAGCATCGAAACTTTCCAGGTATCGGTGTTGGTGTTTCCGGCAAAATCTTCGAGGAAGTAAATTTCGTCACTTCGCGTGTTTCCGGATTCATCAATAAAGGCCCGGAAACGTCTGGTTGTTGGTACGCGGTCGACCGAAGCACCTGAATCATCTGACGACAGGATTACCGAGTTATTCCCCGCAGCCCAGAACTGATTTGAAGAAATCGGGCTGACTGAGAACAGCGTATTTTGCGTGCCTGTCTCTATTCTGGTCCAGGTCTCACCGCCGTCGGTGGTTCTTCCCATTGTACCGTTGTTACCGGCAATGTATCCGTTGAGGTTATCAACCATTTTGATATCACTCATATCAACACCGGAACCGTCGAACTCAACCGGGAACATATCCCAGTTATCGCCGCCATCCTGGGTACGGTAAATTTCAGTGATTCCACCTGTATTGGCCAGAATCCAGCCGTTGCTGTCATCGGTGAAGTATACGCTTGTGAAGTTTCTGAGCGGACCAATGGTTACCTCTTCCCAGCTCTGGCCACCGTCGGTGGTTCGAAGCGCAACCGGGAAACCTACAATCCATCCGTCATTTGCATTCGAAAAGTGAAGGCTGTTCAGACGCCGGGTTACGCCGGTCGGGGAAATTTCCCACGTGTTACCGCCGTCTGTCGTTCTGATAGCTCTTCCGCCTTCTCCGGCCGCCCAACCTGTGTTGTTATTCAGGAAGTATACATCCAAAAGCCTCGATTCGGTTGGCGTGGTTTGCGCTTCCCAAATATCTCCGCCGTTCGAGGTTGTAATTACAGTTCCATCGCGTCCCACGGCCCAGCCGTTATCCACATCGGTGAAGTGCATGCCGTTCAGGCGCACGTTTGTGCCGGTTTCCTGCACCAGCCACGTTTCACCACCGTCATCCGATCTCTGGATAATCCCGGCACCACCGGAAGCATATCCCACATCGGTATTCAGAAACTGAATTTTTCTGAAATCGCGTGGAACGAGCGGATTGGCAAAAAACGCGAAGTCTATCTCTTCGCCGGAGGTTTCATTGTAAACGATGAAGTTTACTTCCTCAGGCGGCATGTTGATGGTCTGACCACCAACTTCGATGGAATACTGCTGGGAAGTCCGAACAGCTTCATCAAAAAACTCAACACGGTAATCCGCAAGCTGCGGGAAACGGGTTGCGATACCAAACTCAAACGGGTGAATCGGGCTGATCTGATCAGTTACCCATTCTGAGAGTTCGGTGTTTACCTGAACCGTATCACCGGCGTTTTCGAGCGTGAGCTGAAGGCCCTCACGAATGGGCAGCGGTACACCGCGAAAATCCTCAATCCGATCAAAAATGAGTTCGCCTGTGGTGAGGTTTCTCATTGAAAAGTTCTTGGTTGCCGGAAGATCAGGGCGCCCTGTACCTCCCGGTATCACAGTATCTTCAAACGTAATTGAATACTGATTACCGCCTCTCAGCGCGTTGGGATCGATGATCTCCACATCAACCACACCACCGGCAGATCCTGATACACGATCAACGATTGGGTTTTGCGGAGGAATATAGCCGGCAGCTGTTGCTCTTGGCGTTACCTTTACTACGTTGAGACCGGTAATAACCACTCCGTCATCCTGTACTTCAATCTGAAGCGGAGACTCCAGCGGACGGTGCGTATAAATTTCGTTCGCAAACGGCGGAATAAAATCATCGTCGTCATCGGCGAACGGAAGCGGAAACTCAGGAAGAGCATCACCGAAAGTAAAGGAAACCACGGCGTAGTAATAGACTCTGCCGTTTGTTACTTGCGTATCGGTCCAGGTGCGCTGAAGGCCGTTATCGTTTCCAAGCCAGTATCTCTGGCCATTTTTAGATGTAGGATGATATCCGCGGATATCGTTCTGGAGATCGTAAATAACCTCAGCCGCGAGTTCCTGCGGGTTACCCTGGTTATCCGTAATTCTCAGTGCGGATAAAAACTCAGGATCTGTTGATTTGTACACTTTGTAACCCTGAAAGTTATTAGGATTGGCAAAGTTAGGTACAATGATCGGAGTCTGGGTAGGATCATTCGGGTCGAATGTTACCGTTTCAAAAAGCAGAAGCTCTTCAAAAAACGGGTCATAATGGCTTTCTGCCACATCATCCCAGTAGAGCGTTACCTGGCCATCGCCCACAACCGCGCTCAGCGTGGGAACAGGCGGAGCTATCGGCTCATCGTTTCCGTTTTCTTCATCATTATTCTGGAAATAGCTCAGATCAGCCTGATCTATTGACCTCACGGTTTGATATTGAGCCTGCAGTGCTGAAGTAAACAACAGGAAGGCTGTAATCGTAACAAAAATATGTTTCATACTCAGGATCGAATGAGCCGGAAGGTTCAGTCCGGTTTTTAGTCGATTCGTAATGGTAGTCGTTTGTTTCATTTCTGGTTCTCCCTTTATTAAAATGCGATTCTCAGGGAGAAGCGGTTGGTAAGGCCGAGATATTTGTGCGACAGCATCGCGTAGCCAATATTCAGCCCAAGGCCCGTCTGCATCTTGTAGTTCACGTTGCCGCCAACGGCAAACTCAAGCATCCGGTCTTCCAGTAACAGATCCGGCAGGCCCGCCTGCACGGCAAAAAGCTCCTCGAAAAACGCCAGCTCAACGCCCACGTTCACGCTCTGCGTGTTGTTGCTCGGGCTGGTTCCGTCTACCATCAGCGTGGCGCGAAGCGTCTCGCTCTGGTAGCCGTCCCAGGCCAGGCCAACCTGAAGCATCAGGGGAAGGTCA
>PXAI01000360.1 GCA_003567135.1 Balneolia bacterium
CAAAAGCTAAAAGAGCAGATTAGAGCCTTCATGATACCACACCGACCCGACCGAAAGTACCCCCGAAGAACCAAGCAAGGTAAATATCGCAAATATAAATAAAGTTAGTGCCATTACCTTCTAAGGGGGAGAAGATAAAGCATTGATTTTATTTAGCACAACGCAGCGGAGGTTTAGCCATTTTATCCCAACCGACGGTTTTTGGGTTGCCTGGCGTTTGTGCGACAGCCGGCGCATCCATACAAAAGGTAACGAACGCATTTACGAAACGATCGCTTATACAAGATACACCCCTTTATTTTTCAATCTCAAAATTTGCCCGATTCCGCTTCATCTCCTACTTTACAATCTGATTATTGAAAGCCTGTACGGCATAAATCCCAATACCATTATACCGAACTCATGTCTGAATTATTTGATTATATCGACAAAAACAAGGATCGTTTCGAATCTGAACTGTTTGAACTTTTGCGCATTCCCAGCGTCAGCACCGATTCATCCCATAAAGAGGATGTGCATAAAGCTGCTAAATTCCTGTCCGATCATCTGAAGGAAATCGGGCTGAAAGATGTTGAAATCTGCGAAACCAAGGGCAACCCGATTGTGCTGGCTAAAAACCTGGAAGCCGGTCCGGATAAGCCGACCGTGCTTATTTATGGTCACTACGACGTACAGCCGCCCGATCCGCTCGATCTGTGGACTTCCCCTCCGTTTGAGCCGGTAGTGAAAGATGGCAAAGTGTATGCACGCGGTGCCAGCGATGACAAGGGTCAGGCGTTTCTGCATGTAAAGGCGATCGAAGCGTGGCTCAAAACCGGCGGTGATCTTCCGGTAAACGTTAAGCTATTGCTTGAGGGCGAAGAGGAAATCGGTTCACCGAACCTGGTTCCGTTTTTGAAGGAGCGAAAGGAAGAGCTCGCCTGCGATATGGTGCTCGTTTCCGATACCGCCATGTTTGCCAAGGATACACCTTCCATCACCTACGGCCTTCGCGGACTCGCTTATATGGAGCTCGAAGTTTTTGGTCCTGACCGTGACCTGCACTCCGGTGTTTACGGCGGTGCGGTGGTCAATCCCCTGAATGCGCTTTGCAGGATGGTTGCAAAAATGCAGGATGAAAACGGAAAAATTCAGATTCCCGGATTTTTTGATGACGTAAAAGATCTGACTCCCGAAGAACGTGAGGGCTACAAAAAGCTTCCGTTCGATGAAGACGGATGGAAAAAATCTATCGGGATTGAAGAAGCCGACGGCGAAGCTGGCTACAGTACGCTTGAGCGCAAAACCGGCCGACCAACCCTCGACATGAACGGAATGTGGGGAGGTTATCAGGGTGAAGGCGCCAAAACGGTGCTGCCGGCAAAAGCCGGGGCAAAAATCAGCATGCGACTGGTTCCAAATCAGAACCCGAAGAAAATTGCGCAGCTTTTCGAGGATTATTGCAACGAGATCAAGCCGAAGGGTGTAAAAATCAAAGTTACGCCTCATCACGGCGGCGATGCGGCAATGACCAATCTCGACTTTTACGGTCTGAAAGCAGCCGCAAAAGCGTTTAAGGATGTCTATCAAAAAGAGCCTCTCTTTACGCGCGAAGGCGGCAGTATCCCGATTGTGGCTGATTTTGAGCGCGTGCTCGGCGTGAATACCATCCTGATGGGATTCGGCCTGAACACCGACGCCATCCACTCGCCAAACGAGCATTTCCATCTGGCGGATTACCATCGCGGTATCAAAACATCAGCCAGATTCCTTGAGGTTCTTGAGGATTTTAGTCCCTGAACCTGAATAATTCTCTAAACTCAAAAAAGCCCGTTTTCTTTGTCGAAAGCGGGCTTTTTTGTTCAGCCCAAGATATTCACAAAGCGAGTTTCCCGGTACGCCTGCCCGTTTTGCTGTAGAGACGCGATGCATCGCGTCTCTACAGCAAAACGGGCTTTCCATGCAAATAATCCGATTCAGTCAAAACTCCGATTCAGCTTCAGCGCTTTTTTCAGCAGTTTTTCGTAGGTGTGATCCGGTATCTGGATGCATCCAAACTGACTGAGATGTTCGGTAAAAAACTGCACATCCCACAAAACAAATTCGCGCTCTACAAGATGCTGGTGGCAAAAAAGCAGCGCGGCTTTGTGGGCTTCGGGCTCATCCTGAAAAACAGATTCAGCGAAATAGGCGCCTCCCATGGCGATGCCGTACAATCCGGCCACTAACTTATCATCCGCAAAAACCTCTACCGAATGCGCGTGTCCCTGATGATGCAGCGCGGTAAATAAATCGATAATATCCTCACTGATCCAGGTGTTTGCTCGGCGGGCACATCCTCTTATCACATCCTCAAAACAGGTATTGACCGCCTTTGTGTAGCCCTTCGACTTGATTTTCCTGCGGGCTCGTTTGGGCATACGAAACGTATCAACGGGAATAACTCCGCGTCTTCTGGCGGTATAAAAATGGATCGGTTCGCCCGGCTCGTCCGTATCAGCCATGGGAAACCATCCTGTTTCATACGCTTTCAGAATCGTTTCTGTAGTAAGTCTGTACATGTTATATATCGAATCAGCGTTTGATGACGCCAAAATTAAGAAAAATCAGTATCAAACGGATACATCAATATTTTCCCTCTGAAACGTTTCCCGGTACTTCTCTTTGTAATCCCCACGGATTTTTTCGATCTGTTCTTCCATCGACTGCTCTGTAAGGCCGGTAAAGCGCACCGGCTTCATGTATTTGACCACAATTTTTCCCTTTTTTGTGATCAGCTTTGATCCGGGGCACAGCAGCAGCGCGTTGTCGATATAGGCCGGAATGATTGGATAATCCAGGTCCCGTGCCATCCTGAACGCGCCTTTCTTGAACGGTCCCACTACTTCCTTATGCTTTCGCGTACCTTCAGGTGCCACAAAAACCGAGAGGCCATCTTCCTTAACTCTGGTGTACGTTGACTTCAGTTTCTGAATACTTTTTTCAGAACTCGAGCGGTCAATAAAAATCTGTCCGGTAATTCTGCCGAGGATAAAGAAAAACGGGTTATACTGGATTTCCTTTTTCGCCACAAAGCGAACGTTGTGCATTTTCATCGCCAGCACAACAAAAAGATCGAGCGTTGAGCTGTGATTTACGATATAGACGCCCGGCTCATCCGGCTTGTACTCGCTGAAATCATTCTCAAATCGCACTCCCAGCAAAAAAAGTGATAATCTACCGAAACGGCTGCCGAATTCATTGATGAGCCAGTTATTCAGCCGGCCGAGTGAGATAACCAGCAAAAAAACGACTGTAATCGTCAGCAGAATTATTAACGCAAAAACGGCGATCGTCCCGAAAACGGAGCGCATCTTATCGGCAAAAGTAAACGTTACGTCAATCCCCTTATACGACATATCCGTAATATCAAAGCCCTAAATTCATATCATTGCCCAACATCAAGATAGAGATGATGAGCGATTAAAATAAATCTGATTTTAAGAACAGGTTTTCTCCGAACCTTCCCGGTGAAACTTGCTGATAATCTCTACAGCCTGAAACCAACTGATATAAGAAAACCGCTGTGCTTAGCCGATGATCCGGTATCCAGGCCCTGATCCCCGAAAAACTCCCCGAATACGTGCAGATTGGTCAGGCTGTTTAAGATTTCCGGTTCGTACCGAATAGAAAGATCGAAATCAGACCAGCTCAGACCAAGTCCGGCCACAAAACCAACGTGAACTCCGCTGAAGACGCGGCTCATTTCGCCCCGGTCACCGTCTAAATCCTGCGTGGCGCCCATCAATAGCGAAATATAAGACCCCGCAGAAATGTACGGACTGACTACCGCCGAAGGGCTCGGATAGTACTTCAGATAAACCGGAACCTCTGCGTAATTAACCTCCAGATCAAATCCCGAGGTGCTCCCCCCTTTCTGGATAAAAAATATTTCGGGCTGCACGGACAGGTTAGATCTCAGCGGAATCTCAGCAAAAATCCCGCCGGCGAATCCGGTTCGAACTCCGAAATCATACTCCGCATCTCCGGCAGCCTGGACATTCAAATCATAAAAACTGATGCCGCCCTTTATTCCGTATCGTATCTCCTGCGCGTACGAATGGCTGAACCCGATCAGGATCAGTTTAATAAAAACCGTAATTATGAGGAGCAGTCGCATCCACTTTTGTTTAAATTTTTCTCCGCGAATTGAAGCCGGTTTGAAGGATTTATTTTATCAGCAACTCCGCAATGTTATCCCATTCACTCAGCACGTGATCGGCCGTCGTTTGATCTTTATCAGATTCGTTTACCCCCGTATATAAAATCGCACCCATCCCCATAGCTTTTGCGCCGGTTATGTCGGTTCGCTGCATGTCGCCGATATGGAACGATCCGCTCACGCCGGTTCCTGTTTCCGAAAGCACTTTTTTATACATTTTAGGATGAGGCTTGCTCACGCCCACTTCATCACTGAAGGAAAATGCGGAAAAATATTGTAGGATGTCGTGCCCGTGTAGAAATTCCCTGAGGACGCGTCCCGGCGAAAACATGGTATCAGAAATAATGGCAAGCTTGTATTTTTCGGAGAGATGTTTCACGGCATCGGCCACTCCGGGCGCCAGATCGGGCGGGCCATCCATCAGCGATTCCTCATAAATTCGTGTGATTTCGGCGGTCTCATTTTCTGAAAACCTGATCCCAAGTTTTTCGAGCGTAAACGCCACCAGTTCCGGTGAATTCGGCGTGCGCTGTTCATCAATCCAGATTTCATCAAAACGCTGGGAGGCATATGTATGCGCCTGGTCAATGCGATCTTTTGTGAGCGATTCGTTGTATCCGGCAGCCCGCTCGATTAGCGCATCATACCGCGCTTTATGACGCTCTTCGCCATTTGTGTGAGCTACCACAATGGTGTTCCAGAAGTCAATGGAAATCAGATTCATTGATGATGTTTATCAGGGTTAAATTTTCAGTTTTTCAAGATATGTACTCGCAACCGGGTTTCAAACCGGATATGGTACCCAACCAAAGTGAAGTGCACTTCGTTTTATCCAAACTGATTTTTCCCGAATATTTTATCTCTGCTCTTCCCACTGGCGCACTTTCTCGCTGTACTTTTCGTAGAACTGGCGGTGCATATCCATCATGTCGCTCATTCTTCCCTGCACAAAAACCTGCTCCACCTGCGTGCTGTACTCAATCGGATTTCCGGTTGTGATCAGCAGCGTGGCATCCTTGCCGGGCTCAAGCGTTCCTATGCGGTCATCCAGGCCAAGAATTTTTGCTGGATGTACCGTGAGTGCTTTCAGCGCCTCTTCAACAGGAAGGCCGAACGCAGCGGCGGCACCGGCTTCAAACGGCAGACGATTTACGTTGGCCGCGCCATAAGATCCGGCGATAGCGAACAACACGCCCGCTTCGTGAAGCTTCGCCGGAAGCTCGTAGCTCGTGTCGTACGACTCCCACCAGCGAAACGGCGAGGAAAGCACCGTAGTGAGAATCACGGGAATGTCTTTCTCCACGAGATGCCCGCCAACCAGATGCGCGTCGTTTCCGCCAAGAATAATCAGGCGGACGTTTTCCTCTTCAGCCCAGGTGATTGCATCCTGAATCTGGCGGACTTCATTTGCATTTACCACGACCGGAACCTCGCCTTCGAATACCGGAATCATGGCGTGCCAGCGGGAATCAAAAGCGTGGCGGCGGTTTGTGTTGCCTTCATCCATTGCTTTTCTTGCGATGTGATAGGCACGCGCATCGGCGAAAACCCCGCGAAGTTTTTTAACTTCACGATTATAATTTCGCTGATTGACCGGATTCGGCCAGTTTACAATTAACCCCGCTCCCGACTTCAGCGTCATTTCATCCCACGACCAGCCGTCCATTTTCATGGCGGCGGATTGTCCTGAGATGAGTCCCCCGTTTGGCGTGGTAACCGAAGTCAGCACTCCGGCTGAGCGCGCAACGCCAATATGCCGGCTCTCGGCATTAAACGCCCGCTCCACCATCACGTTGGGATTGATATCACCCTGCTCGTTGGTGTCAACAGTTAGCGTAACAGCACCGATTTCAAAAATACCCATGTTGTTCCAGGCGTCGATCAGGCCGGGATAAATATGGCGGCCGGAAACGTCCATTACGATCGCGTCATCCGGAATTTCCAGGGATGCGCCGATGTCGGAAATCACGCCGTTCTCAAATAATATCACGCCGTTTTCAACAACGCCCTGATCGGAAAGAGTGTGAACCGTGCCGCCCGTAAGCGCAACCGGCGCGGTTTGTGGTTCGGCCGGAATTTGTGCATACGCTGATTTGCTGATCAGAAGCGCAGCAATCATTACAATCATAAAACTGGAAAATCGGCTCATAATCCTGAAAAAGTTAGAAGTGAAACGTTTCTGAAGGGTTTTAGCTGCATAGTTCATTAGTTCGCCTCCAGAATTTTTCTGATGATTTGCGACCGCTCCTGCTCCACCGTCTCGCGTAGCATGGCGTCTTCTTCCAGATCAAAATATTTCCTGCCGTCGATCCAGGTTTGTTCGGCTTTTGTAAATGTGGACAGCGGATCTCCGTTCCAGATCACAAAATCGGCGTCTTTGCCGGGTTCAAGGGAGCCAACGCGGTCATCAATCCCCAGCAGTTTTGCGGTTGCGCTCGTAATCATCGACATCGCCACTTCCGGCTCAACGCCGGTTCGCACCATTTTCGCGGCTTCCCAGTTCATGCGGGCCGCAATCTGGCTGTTATCCGAGTGAAGCGACGTTACCACGCCGGCTTCGTGGAGCAATCTTGCGTTATAATTGGTGTTGTCGTACGCCTCAATTTTGAATCCACCCCAGTCTGACCAAACCACGGCACCGGCGCCGTGTTCCACAAGTTCGGGCGCCACTTTGTACGCTTCCAGCGCGTGATGAAAGGCCGTCACGGTAAATCCGAACTCTTCGGCGAGGCGCATCAGCATCACGATTTCATCCTGACGATAACTGTGCGACTGCACCAAAATCTCGCCGTTCAGAATTCCGAGAACCGCATCCAGCCGGAGATCGCGGCGCGGCGGAATGCCCGACCCGTTACGCTCCCACTCCTGCCAGCGCGCTTCGTAATCGCGCGCCATTCTGAACCGATCCGCAATGATCTGCTCAACGCCCATTCTGGTTTCAGGATAGCGATTGGTTCCAACGCGTTTAGGATTTTCTCCGAGCGCGAATTTCACCGTTTTTGGCGCATCCTCAAACAACAGTTCGTGGGATAAAGCGCCCCAGCGCATTTTGATGTGCACATTCTGGCCGCCAATCGGATTCGCCGAGCCGTGCATCACGTGCGCGGTGGTGAGGCCACCGGCCAGCTGGCGGTACATCCAGATATTGTTGACCGTAAGCACGTCCGCCATACGCACTTCGGCGGTAATTGCGTTTCCAATTTCGTTCACGCCGGTCACGCCTGAATGCAGGTGCGCATCAATAAGGCCGGGCGTTACGTGTTTTCCGGCGGCGTCAATTTCAACGGCGTTTCGCGGAGCGCGCAGATCGCGGCCAACCTCCACAACTTTTCCTGATTGTACGATCATATCCGCATTTTCGAGAATTCCGTCCAGGCCCATCGTCCAGATTGTGGCATTGCGAACAATCAGATTCCGGGGCTGATCAGGGATCGATTCCCGTCCAAACTCCATATTCGGACGAATATCCGCGAGCTCGAGATCACGTGCAGGGGGATCTTTGCGTTCTTCTTTCTCAGGTTCTTCAGCTGGCGAGGTTCTCGTCGCACTCCACTCCATCCGGTCCATTCCGGCGACATCCGCCCAGCCAAATAACCGATCCTCTGAAACGGATGCGGTTAACCGAACCGGACCATCAAACCCGGCTTCTGATCCGTCGAAACCGGCCCGAAATCTTCTGGAATCATCTTCAACGGAAACGGACTTGAGCTCAACTTCCTCATCACCCGAAGTAAATGTTCCGCTGAAACTTCCGGGACGCGCCTCGCTGATTTCCAGCACTCCGTTGAGTCCCCGGTGCGCCGATACCACTTCCCACGTTCCGGCAGGATTCGTTTTCGGGATGGGCTGAATTTCGTGGTGATGCCCCTCAACCCAAACGCTCAAAATTCGCGAACCGTGATCAAAAATATTGCCATCTGTAATGATGAAACTGGCTTTTTTACCGGATTCAATAGTTCCGTGCGTTGATTCTATGCCAAGTAGTCGCGCCGGATTTATGGTCAGCGCCGCAAGCGCATTTTGGCGGCTCAGGCCCGCATCCACCGCCTTGCGGAGATTGGGGATGAAGTCCGATTTATCCTCGAGCTGATCGGTTGTAAATGAAAATGAGATATTTTTCGCGGCTAATCTGGCGGGATTTTCGGGCGCGAGATACCAGTGACGCAGATCGGTGAGATTTACATTGAGCGCATCCTCCGGACTTTTGACATCGGGCGTTTCGGGAAAGGCGAGCGGCAGAATGAGCGGCACCTTATTTTCCGAAAGGAAATCGGTAATCCTGTATTCATGGCCGCTTCCCCGAACCCAGGGCGAAATGCTGAACTCATCCTTGAACCGGATCGCGCGCAGCACTTCCTCATCCGAGTTGGCTCTGAAAACAAGCGGCTGCTCGCCGTGAACGACATCCCGCAGCGCCGCAAGTGCTGGATTGTATTCCGGCCTCTGAAGTCCGGATGGATTATTTTTGTACGCCTGATGCGCTTTTTCGTGCCACTCTGCATCGTAGAGCGTCTGGCGGATCATGGCAATAACGCCGATTGGCGACGTCGGGTAAACGAATCCAAAAGAACCATCGCGCTGAAGCGAAACAGACTGCGCGGCGCCTGTTCGAATCACGCGATCCGAAACGCTGCCATCATTCAGGTTGATGATATCGGCGCGGCCACCAAAAACGCCCATCGGCGGAACAGAAAGTGCCGCGGTAAATCCCTGCGCTCTGAGTTTATCGCTGCCGTCATCCTCATGATCAAACTCGCCCTCTGCGGTAAGCTGCGAGCGAATATTCGGATTCCAGGCACGCGATCCCAGCTCTAAATCAACTCTGGGATCCTGCATCCCGATTTGGGAATAGGCGTCGATAAAGCCGGGATAAATTATTTTTCCTTCCAGATCCCAAACGCGCGCATCAGACGGGATTCGTGCATTTCTGCCAACCGCCTCGATGACGCCATCGCGAATGACGAGCGTTGCATCCCTGATTGTGTTTCCCGGAGCGGTGACGATGGTGGCGTTTGTAAGCGCGTGAACGGCCGGCGTGTTGTCGCGCATACCGTCGGTTGGCGAGGTATCGGCCTGTGCATGCAAACCTGAAATCTGGATCGTGAAAATCAGAAAAGATGCCAGCAAAATGCGGAACATCCCCTGAAAAACGCAGCGGTAATTTTTCATGGATTGGTAATCTGGTTGAGTTATCGCAAAGATTTATGGGATGTTATCCCCCTTTGCCGCAAAATAATCGCCTCAGGCGAATGCTTACGCAAAAAGATGTAAACTCAACCAGATATTCAATCCGCTAATTCCCGGTCAGGATTCTTTCTTTGGAGACCGGTCGTAAAAGTGGACATCCCGCTGTGGGAATGGAATCGTGATGCCGTTTTCGTCGAATGCGGTTTTAATTCGCTCCATATTATCCCAGTAAACAGGCCAGACGTCGGGCGTTTTTACCCAGGCGCGAACGGCCAGGTCGAGGCTACTGTCGCCAAAATTCATAAATAAAACGGCCGGAGCGGGATCGGGCAAAATACGTTCATCCTGCTTGATGGCCTTCAGCACAGCCTGCCGTGCCTGATCAATATTACTACTGTAGCTGATCCCCACTTTCATCTCAACACGGCGGGTGTCTTTTCGGGTGTAGTTGATCACCTTCGAATTGGCCAGCTGACCGTTTGGGATGGTAATCACTTTGTGATCAAACAGCCTTAGCTGCGTGTACAAAATGTTGATTTCCTCAACGGCACCAACATCATCCCCCCACTGAATGACATCATCAACCTTAAACGGTTTGAAAGTCAGAATTACAACGCCACCCGCAAAGTTGGATAAACTACCCTGAAGCGCAAGGCCAATAGCAAGTCCGGCAGCACCAAGCAGTGCAATCAGGGAGGTTGTTTCGATGCCGAGAATTCCGGCAACTACAATCAGCAAAATCAGCTTTAACGTAAAACTGAGAAGGCTTTTGAGGAATGTCTGCAGCGAAGTTTCAAAATCATACTTGCCCATTACGTTTTGAAATAGCACAAGAATGTAGCGGATCACCCGAAAACCGATGAATAAGAGCAGTAAACTAAACAGAATGCTCAGCCCGAACTCAAGGCTCAGTTCGATAATTTTATCGTAGAGAACATCTAAATTTATATCATCCATGAAATACGTCTGTTTTTTTGAAGGATTTCGATTTTAATAATTTTCGCAATACTTGATCTCAACCTGTATTATCTACAGTGACTTCTATTATAAAAGATTACGCGCCAATATCATTCCATCTTTGGGCTTTGGTGATTGGTTAATCAAAATTTAATCCTCTGCAACATGATCCGAAAAAGCCTGGGCATGAACAGTGATACTCCGATTGGAAAAGAGATTTCCGGAGGGGTCACCACTTTTCTGACAATGAGCTATATCCTTTTTGTTAATCCGCAGATTTTATCTGATGCCGGGATGGATTTCGGAGCAGTGGTAACGGCTACGGGTATCGCGGCTTGTTTCGGCACGTTGCTGATGGCATTTTGGGTAAAAGCTCCGCTGGCGATGGCGCCCGGAATGGGCCTGAACGCATTTTTTGCCTACTCGCTGGTTATTGGTGAAGGCATTAACTGGGAAACTGCACTCGGCGTGGTATTTATCTCCGGACTCGCGTTTTTGATTCTGACCATATGGGGCGTTCGGGAAAAAATCGTGAACAGCATCCCCCTTTCAATCCGGCTTGCCATACCTGCCGGAATCGGGCTTTTTATTGCGTTCATCGGTTTTCAGAATATGGGGCTGATTGTGCCCAGTGATGCAACGATGGTATCAATCGGCGATTTCACGCCCGGTTTGATGCTCGGCCTCGGCGGCCTGCTTCTGATTGTAATTATGGAAGCCCGAAAAATCAGAGGCGCTATTTTAACCGGAATTCTTGCCACAACTGTTGCCGCTCTGCTTGCCGGACAGATTTCCTGGGATGGCAACGTTGTTTCGCTTCCGCCATCTCCCGCGCCGGTCGCTTTTGAGCTCGATATTTTCGGCGCATTAAAATGGGGACTCCTCGGCGCCATCTTCTCTTTTATGTTTGTGGATTTATTTGATTCCGTCGGCACACTCGTTGCCTGCTCGTACGAGGCCGGCATGGTTCGTGAAGACGGCACCATCGAAAACATCGACAAAATGCTCGAAGCGGATGCCGCCGCCACCGTATTCGGCTCGCTGATCGGAACCAGTACAACTACGACGTATATTGAATCGGCCTCAGGTATTGAAGCAGGCGGACGAACGGGGCTGACCGCCCTGGTCACCGCTCTTCTGTTTGGCGCGGCGCTGTTTTTCACACCGGTAATTGGCCTGGTTCCGGTTTACGCCACCGCACCGGCGCTGGTAGCCGTTGGTATTTTTATGTTCCGAAGTATCCGAAAAATCCCACTCGAAAGTTTCTCAGATATAGTTTCCGCATTTCTGATTATTGTACTGATGCCGCTCACCTACAGCATCAGTATGGGGCTCACGTTCGGGCTGCTTGCCTGGGTGGTTCTCAAAGCCGTTTCCGGTGATGCCAAAAATATCAGCTGGGTGATGTGGATCGTCGGCGTATTATCCGCCATAAATTTAATTGTCGGCGGCGGCTGATCAGCAAAAAGCTTCCTGTGTGCCAATTAAATATCGATTTCTGCAATCGACTCGATTAGCGGGATATCATGTTCAGCTGCCCATTTTCTGGATTCCTTTGTTTCAAACCGCGACCTAACCATGTAGGGTTTCATGCCCAGCTTCAGCGCAGGTTCCAGGTCGCTGATTTTATCTCCGGCCATTGAGGATTTTCCCAAGTCGATCTGATGTTCGCGTGCCGCCCGCTCAAATAACACTGTTCCGGGCTTACGCTCGTTCAAAAGTTCGGGATCTTTATCTTCGTGAAAATCCGGATGCCACGGCGCGATATACCAGCCATCAATTGAGATTCCGCGGCGAAGAAGGTCCTCATCCACCCAGCGATGCAGTTCTTCAACCTGCTCAAGGCTGAAACGCCTGCGCGCTATGCCAGACTGATTGGTGATTACAATTAGCTTGAATCCGGCTGATTTCAGCTCGGCCAGCTTCCCCGGAACGCCGGGGATCCAGTCCCATTCTTCAGGTTTGTGCACAAAATCGTGATCAACATTCAGGGTTCCGTCTCTGTCCAGAAAAAAAGCGGGGTGCATGTTTTAGGGGGATTTAGAAGCCAATTTTCCTAACTAAAAGAGCCGTCAGCAGGGCAAGTAATGCTGAAAGGAGCGTGCCGATTAGCACGTATTCGGCAAATGTTCTGTTTTCGAATTCCTTGTAGCGCACAATTCCTTTGGCAGTGAGTATAAATCCGATGGCCGCGAATTGTCCGGATAGCGCAAAGAGGTATATGAAGATTCGCTCCAGTACACCGATTACCCTGCCGGTGTTGTACTCCTGATCAGATACGGAGTCGTTCTGCTCGCCAATCGGCTGGAGGTTCAGCAGTTTAAATGTGTACCTGAGCGCTGTGTTTACTTCGTTCATCACAAGCAACCCGCCTAACAGAAATAGCTGAAGAGAAAGCATCTCGTACATTCCAAAGCTGGTTGATTCTATGAACATATTTTTAATCCATGCGCTCATTTGCACATCAAACAGCGGGCTGAATATAGTTGCAAGCGCCACCAAATGCAGGAATAACAAAAGCAGTCTGTTTCTGTAGATATTTTCCACGGATATTTCCGTGTAGATCATCAGTACAGGATAAAGTACCAAATAAGCCGCTACAATCAGTAGCCCAAAGTTGGGCTCAATAAAGATGAGGCTAAACAGTGGAATAGCCGACATTTTCAGAACCGAAACAGCGGATGAACCGTCATCCTTGAAAGTTAGCCCAAGCCTTGATAAAAGTATCAGATTTATGGTGATTAAGTAGAGTACCAGGCTCATTCTTCAGCTTCTTCTTTGATTAGTTCGTTGTTTATTACCTCTGTTATGCTCTCTTTGAGATTCATTACTAGATCAAGTTCGCCGTCGTCCCGGTTTTTATACACGGCAACCAACGATACCCCGAGTTTTGCAGCAATCTCTTTTATCGGGATGCCTTTGAGCAGCATAACCAATACCTGATGACGAACTTTTTTCCAACTCTGCATTTCTACCGATAAGAGCTGTAAAGAGTGATTTACTAAGTTGAGAACAGGATTATTTTGCGGCTCGCCACTTATCTGCTCGACGTTTAACCCGAAAAGATAACCGGATGCCTTGAGCTCGTTAATGCCATCTCTCGCATTATAAAAAGCCGGACCGTCCATTGCAAGCGCCTGCTTTGTGTTTATGGGCGTTACGATAGTTCCTGCCGAAATGGAGAAACGGATCATAATGGGATACAATTCGGCGATTATATTCCAGCAATCTTCAAGAATAGTGGATGCATCATGATAAACGGCCTGGAATTCATCGCCAAGGGTAATGGTATATGGCGAAATAATTGATTCTGAGGATTTATTTATCTCTTTAAACTTTCGGGTAAGCAATTCCTGCGCACGCTTCCGATCGCTGTTTCCAAGCTTTTTTGAGGCTACTATATCACCTATTACTACTATCATCTTATATCACACTTCTAACTATTAACCTTAATAGTTTAATATATTATTTTTTTATTGATTTAGTTAATATTTTTATTATTAAACTTTATTAGTTAAAAATTTACTTTTTAAACCTTTTTGATTATGCAAATAATTAAAACAATAGCCTCGTCAAAGAAGTGCTTTTACTGATCTCCAAAAAAAACGCCCTTACCGAAAACCGGCAAGGGCGTTTGAGTTGAGCTATTTAGCTATCACGGCGGATAGGTGTAGCTGGCTTGCAGGCCGAGCGGGATTCCGAGCCACCAGTATACTAACAGGAATATGGTCCATGTGATCATGAAGATGAAGAAGTACGGCAACATCATCGATACGAGGGTTCCAATTCCGGTATTTTTCACGTATCGCTGGCAGAATACTACTACGAGCGGGAAGTATGGAAGCAACGGTGTGATAATGTTCG
>PXAI01000263.1 GCA_003567135.1 Balneolia bacterium
AGTGACTTCACCCGCATGATACCGCAGAGCATCGGGGCGTTTCGCACGTACGTGAAGTGCCACGGGCGCTGAAAACCGATGAACAACAGCATCACAATTCCAACCACCATTCGCCAGCCCCCAACCTCGGCTCCCGCTTCGGATGAACATAGTGCGCATCAAATGCATCTTCAAACTTCAGCAAGTCTAGGAATTTCACCAACGCCAGTAGCCCTCCAAACACCGTCAACCGCTCCGAGCACGCGCCGTAGTGCGTCCCGCCGTGATTCCCGCCCCGGCTCTGCTCCTTGCTCTCTACGTTTTCCGCCTTGTTTCCGAACACACTTGCGCCTACTGTTGTGCTTAACCATCGGGGTGACCGCCTTTTGGGTTGACCGGTTTTTTAGTTCAGTCAATCATATCGGGGGGTCCCGATGGCCTTTCAATCATTTTATGCGAACGCCGTGTAAAATTGAGGTAATAACTTATTATTTTTTTTGCAGCCTGATTTAGGGGGTGGTGATTTTTAACCGGATAAAGACATTGGGCTCTTCAGATGGGGGGATCGTATAGATCACGTTGTTATAGTAGCCCTCGCCGACTTCCACATCGGGGCTGCTTTCCAGATCGACCCATGATTCACTATCCTGCAGGTTTGTTGTTGTTTGCACAAGATAGAGCAAAGATGCATCGTCGTTGCGTTGCTGATGCATAAACTGGAATTGCTCGCCTGAGCGGATCAGCACCGGATTTTCATCTACCGCGTACTTCATCAGATTGCTCATGCCGCTTGAGTGGTGGTCTAGTGGCGCTCCTTGAATATTGTTGTCCGCAGCCCACTGTTCGTAGCCGGAGGTGCTGCCGCCTGCTATTGAGGACAGCGTAAAACCATTCATGACCGAGCGATCAATATTAGAGATTTGCTTATACACGAGCGTCCCATTGGCGTCTGTGGTGATGAGACCACTTACGCTGTATGCATCATTGTCTGCTATGGTGGTAGGATTCCCGCTAATGGTATAGCTGCCTAATTCGGGCAGACTGGAATAACCGGCTACTTCATGGGTCGCATCATAGCCATAGTTGTAGCCGTTTTTCAGAGCTCCGTCATTGTTAAAATCGACACCCCAGGCCTGGATCAGGTACGGCGTGTTGGGGCTTAGACCCTCAATTTGCAGGTAAATCCCATGCCCGGTGCCGTTGCCGGTGGCTGGATTCGTGGGATTCCCCGAGGAGGCCACCCGCTCCCGCAGCAAATCGGCCTGGGTGAAGGCTCCGGCATTTGGAATATGATTTCCTCGATTGCGGGCATTGAACCCGGCTTGCAAAGCTGGGTTGCTTAGCGATTCCCTGGATTCCCCGGTGGCAAAGGTCATAGTATAACCGTTAATCACCGTCGAGGGGGCTGGCTCGCCCGCAGCCAGATTTCCCAGCGGCCAACCCACAAAATAGTTCGGCATGGTTGGCAGTGGATCGGATGCGTTCTGGTGCAAATCAACCGCCAGCAGAACGGATTCGGGGTTGAGACCGCCTACAGAAATTTGCACGGCTGGAGTCATCGGCCCAAACCAACCTTGATTCGGCTCTTCATCATCCACCATCCTGCATTGAAACGAATAGACTCCCGGGGTTTCAGGTGCTGTAATCTGAAAGGTAAAGGTTTTAATTTGATTCGGCTCAACCGATTCGTCGCCCGCCAAATAAACGCGGGCAAATCCCCAGATGTTATCACTCCCCGGCCGTCTGCCTAGTTTATGTGCATTCGCAGCCGTCCAGGTGTCGGAACCCGTATTTTTCATCTGAATCGTCACTTGCTGCGTCTCCCCTGGAGCCATCCAGGTAGGAACCGATTGCGAGACAAATGCGGAGTCGTTTGGACTAAGCGGTTTTTGGCTCAAATCAAATATGATTGGAAAATGGTCACAATCCGGAAAACCATTAATGAAATCATGATCTGTCCTATTCGCATCCACGGTAATGTCCCGTTGCTGAAAACCAAAAGCGTCTCGATCCGCCTCGGACATGATAATGGTATTTAAAATAAATGAATTTTCAATTGCCAGTACTCCTGACGATACCATGGCAAAATCAATGTGACCTCCAGCAATCGGGCTGACATAAGAGCCATTATTCATTTGCACGCCCCCGATGGTATTTTTCTCGCCGGGGATGCCATTATGAGTGGGGTAAACATCGATAAAGCCTTCTCTTTGAACGTTGTTATACCGGGTGGACTTATACAGCGCGTTGAAATCACCAGCCACAACAATGGAAATATCCGATGGAATCTCGGCACTGTGGGTGCCAGCGCGAACTTGCCGAATAAAATCACGGGTTGTGACGGATTGCTGCTGTGTCATGTAGTGGACATTGATAACCAACAGGTCTTTAGTGCTCACGCTAGCGGGCAACTGAATCCAAGTCGCATGAATCCGGTGGCTAACTTGCCCACTCCATTGAATGGGATAGCGCGACAACGTCACCCGCCCCCGATTATCGGAGGCCCAACTCCATGAATCATCGCCAGTTATCGAGCGTACGTGGGCAGCAAAGTCTTCGATATAGGAGTTTGGCACAGGTGAATCGGTATAATACATTTCCTGCAGCATCCAAATATCGGCCTTCACTCCATTCATGATTCGGGGCCATGCGTCATAGCGCGAACTCGGGCTACTGTTGTCATTTCCCTTATAAATCCGACTATTAAACACATTCCAAGATCCGATCCGCAGATCCGACGACGCTGGCTGATAAACGCCCGCCGCCCAAGTGACATTTCCCAGCAAAACGGTAAACGCAATGGCGATTAAACACTGAAGTTTTTTCATTAATATTGATAGGAAATCGCTTTTCAGGCGGCACGGGCACCCGCCCGCTGGAACCGGTCTGAATGAGCGCTTTCATGGTGGAAATGTAGCGGAATCGGGCAGGTGAGGTCAAGTCCGGCTCTAAACGCGCTTCGAACGCATTCAAGATGCGGGTAAAACGGCCGAGGGATGGCAAAACGGCCCGACATGACGATTTCGGCACCGTCTGGAGGGAGGCGCACCGCACCTGTCGCGATGGATCAGCCGTTCGCGTACATCATGACCGGTTCGGTATCGTAGTCTGGGAATGGGTCATCGTAGCAGGGCTCGATGACCCATTCGGAAACCTCAGGCGGTGCCCTTGCCGACAAGACCCGCACGCCCTGCTCCCAGAGGCCGAGGTGGCGCAGGATGCGCTCGATCACGTCGCGGTCATCGATCAACGAAACGATGCGCATCTCTTTCTGGCACTTCGGACAC
>PXAI01000059.1 GCA_003567135.1 Balneolia bacterium
CCGGCATCTCCACTTTTTAAGGCTTTGTGAACTTCGGTTTGCAAAGCCTTTTTTATTCACAGTTTATTGCAATCAAGAGCAGCAAATCTGTGATAAAAAAATATGCCTAATCCCTCATCCGGCTCCGTATTTCATCCACCTGAGCTTTGCGGGCGTCTGAATCGGGGAGGGCGTCATAGATTTGATTTGCTCTTAGCGCCAAACCTGAAGGAAATGCATTGCCGGCCTCAGCAAAGGCATCCATCATAGCGGCCAGCTGATCAATATCCTCCTGTTCGGTGAAATTGTATTCAGGATGGGTCTCATGCTGCTCGTTTAGCAGGCGCTCCAGCGTTTCCGCATCACCGTTTTGGGCGGCCAGAACGGCGGCACTTCCAAGTTCACGGGCGGCCATCATCAAAGGATCATCATCGCCGGCAAATTGCTGCCATTCGCTTCGGTTCCGGAACAGCTCGCTTCTGCGCTCATGTAACTCGATAGCGCGGTTTCTGCTGGATTCTGATCCCGTATTAACTCCGGAAAGCTCATCCTTCAGGGAAACGGCCTCTTCAACCTGATCGATTTTCTGCTCAATCAGATTTACCCGCTGTGATCTTTCGTGTTCGTTCTGAATCACGGTGTTGTAGATATTATCAATCACCTGCCGGCAGCTGATGATCTCGTCGAAATTATCCTCCGGAATTTCATTACACAGATTATGGCGGCTCAGAAACCAGTGATTGTTGTAGCGGCGCAGTTCCTGCTGTGCTTCCGTTTCAAGTTCCTGAAGCTGTTGCTGAAGGTTATCAAGCAGACGCGAATCATCTTCAGCAAAAATAAAAACCGGCGTTAAGCAGATTAGCAGCGTAGTTGTAAAGTACTTCATCATAATTCTAAAATCTGACAGTTAAGCGGATTCCGGGTGCGTTGTGTCTGAAATCGTAGTCAGGGCTTACCTGCCACGCTATTGAGCTTCTGATATCATGCAGCTCACGCTCGTACCCTCTTCTCCGGTCACGTTGCTCACTCAGGCCTCTGTTCATCGTACGAATGGTACCGTAGCTGGTGTAGGCAAGCAGCACGCCTGCAGCAATTGCGGCAACGCCAATTGCCATATAGGTTTCTTTGTCTTCATTATCATCGGGCAGGGTTTGTGAATATAAAAACAATCCTGTTCCGCCGCCGCCAAGTGCACCGAGATAAAACAATCCTGAGAACGTGGCTCTGGATCGTCGTCTTTCCAGATAGCTGATATTCTCATCAACGGCGGCGATTCTGGTTTCCACCCTGGATATCTGATCGGCTGCATTAAGCGCATCAATTCTGCGGTTCGCCTCATCACGATTTACGCCATCCGGAAAGTTGTTGAGATAGGTACGGTATGCAGGCCGCGTATCGGTTTCGGCGGCTTCCTGAAAATTGACGTTATCAAGCAGGATTTTCAGTTCATCGGCGTAGGTTCCGTCCGGAAAGTTTCGCAGATAGATATCAATATGCCGGGGAGACTCTGTTTCTACCGCGATTTCGTAAAGTTCGTCTTCGCGGCTCATTCCAACGGCTTCCTCAGCACGCCTGAGAAGTAACGAATTAATCTCTCCGACTCCCTCCCGGATATACTGATGACTTGCCGGTGCGCTATCCAGAAACTCCTCAAGACGCTCAATCGCGCCATTTACCTGATTGAGCTGCTGAAGAGCGCGGCCTTCGTAAAACAGCGAGGTGGGGGATATCTCCTGATCAGCATCCCGTTTTTCCTGAACGAGCTGAATCACCAGATCGAAATTCTGATCATTGTAAGCCATCCGGATTTCCTCTGCGGGTTCTGAAAAATGCGAAATCAGGCCGTTGTGCAGATTTGCGGCGTGAGAGTTTAACGCGGTCAGCACAAAAAAAGCGCAGAACAGCGTCAGGGGCCGATAATTAAACATGTGCGAAGAGTAATGAGTTGTAACCGTAGTAAATATGCAAGGAATATAGCTAAATCAAATTCATAATTGAAAACAGATATATACGTGTAACTATCGGAGCGCTGCAGCGTAAGCATATCATGTTGGCAGACAATTAATAACAAACCTGTTGATCTGATATGAAATCGATAAGAACAGAAATTTTAATAGATGCGCCGAAAGAGAATGTGTGGCGGATCCTCACCGATTTCCAGAAATATCCTGAATGGAATCCGTTTATTCGCTCATTTAAGGGAGGGATCGAAGAGGGTGGACGTTTTGCTGTATCTATTCAGCAGCCCGGCAAGAAGCCAATGACGTTCAAGCCCCGTTGCCTCGTTTTGCGGAAGGATGAAGAGTTCAGATGGCTGGGACATCTTTTCATAAAAGGATTATTCGATGGCGAGCACATTTTCCGGCTTGAGGAAACCCCGGAAGGGAAGACCAATCTCATCCACTGTGAAAATTTCAGCGGTATTCTGGTTCCGTTGCTTTGGAAACAGCTTGATACAGCAACCAGGGCAGGATTTGAAGAGATGAATAAAGCGCTGAAGACCAGGGCTGAAGCGGAACTTGCCGAAGTTGCCTGATGATTCTGAAGCCGGTGTTGGGGAAGGCGCCGGTAAAAAAAACAGCGTCAATCCGTAAGGACGACGCTGTTTTTTTGTTTATGGATATGGGATTTTTACTTAACCAGCATCATTTTGCGGGTTTCCACAAAGTTGCCGGCGCGGATTCTGTACAAATACACACCGCTCGAGAGAGCCGATGCGTCGAAAGTGGTTACATAACGGCCCGGCTGCTGATGCGAATTCACCAGTACCGCTACACGCTGTCCGATTGAGTTGAACACTTCCAGCGTAACGTCAGCTGCTTCTGAAAGCTCATAACCGATTTGCGTGGCCGGGTTGAACGGGTTCGGGTAGTTTTGTGACAGTGAAAATGCACGCGGTAAATCGCTTGCAGGATCAGCGCTTGTGGATGCAGGAATTACCTGGACTACAAAGCGTGAAACTGATTTTTCTGCATCGAGCGTAAGCTGCTCAGGTGCGATCGGCGGATTTTCATTGATTCGTTCGGCGGTGTGGTTAAAGTGAAGCTCTTCATTGCGCGCATTCACTTTTTCGCCGGTTACCAGATCTACGAGGTAGAGCTGCCATTCTTCAGGAATATTGTTCAGGTCTGCGCTGAGGCTGAACTCGCCGCTGAAGTTTACGATATCGAGCCCGAGCGGAAGCTCCAGCATATCATCCAGATCTACCGGCCGTGAATCGACTACTTTCAGCACAGGCTCGCCAAATTTCTCGCCAATTACGGATAGCGTTGCCGTGGTGTGGTTCAGGGAGCGCATTTTGGTAAGATCGTACCGATCCCAGCCATGGCCCGCATCCTCATCAAATACTACGCGTACAGAGTGATCTTTCAGGGTGGCGCCGGCTTCGTTTGTGCCGGTCAGTTTCAGGTTTACAAATGCCGGATCATTCGCGCGGGGGGATGAAGATCCCTGATCCATTACTACGGTCCCGTCGCTTGATTTTTCGGCAAAGTACCCCTGGAAAGGTGCGATCACGGTTGTAGGAACAAACTGTGCCGTAACGTGATCCCAAACCAGCACATCAGCCTGAATCGGCCCGCTGATATCGGCTCTGTCCAGATTACCTGTAAACGGGTTGCCGAGCAGCGTGAAGTCATTGTTTTCATTCAGCGATTGTTCAACGGCATCGGTTGGGGTAAGTCCGGTTGTGTGCAGATCAAACGGTAACGGATTCACAAACTGGCCGGGATTTCCGAAGTAGAACCAGATGAACCCTTTTCCGCTGCTGACTGAAGAATTTACGGAGGATGGGACGGTCCAGCCGGGATGCGTTGCTGAGCCGTCGGGGGCAACATCATCAAAGAAATAGAAGTTTGATGCGCCGGCTTCATATCCGGTAACGCCGTAGTAGGCATCAATTCCGGGTACCCCCTGAATCTGGTTGGCCGCGGCGAGTTCTCTGATCCGGATTTTATCAGCCGGCAGAGCGAGCATATTCCATCCGGCAAAGGTCATTTCACGCACTTCCGTTTCATGAATACCCGCGCTCGCCAGGAAAAGCTTCAGATCCGATCCGCTTCCGGCGAGTCGCTCAACGTAGAATCCAAGCTTGATTTCGCCGGAATATCCATTCAGGTCAACAGTATAGCTTTCGCCCATTCCGGGGATAGCGTCGCCTTCGGAGCCCTTCAGCTCAAAAAGGATATTGCTGTCTGACCAGGTCTGGCCGTTATCGGTGGAAATAACCACTGCAAAATGATCGCCGGGCTCTAAAGCGGCGGGTTCGCCTGAAGCCCATGCCGTTAGCCCGAGATCGAACTTAAGCAGCGGGCTTCCGCCGATTTCATCAAGGTCGATGGATGGCGAAATGATCCACCATTTTAGTGGCGGATAGTTTGAACCGGATACGAACAGGTTGGCCCGCGCTGCGCTGCCGTTATCCGCACTGTCATAGTATTCATCTACAACCCACCTGTTGAAATTATTTCCTGAAGGCCAGGCTTCAAACGAGGTTGAACTGCTGAGCTGGCCATATTCAATTGCCCAGCCCGCCGGAGGAACCGTTTCGAAATCCTCCCTGAAAAATGCGCGTACAGTTTGATCAATGCCGATTCCTGTTAGCATAACCGTTGCGGATTCCACAGATCCGTCGTTGTAGGCAACATCCAGCTGAGCCTCTTTACCGGTAAGGGTTTGAGGCGAAAAAGAAACTTCAAACGTCATGGATTCGCCGAATTCGAGACCCTGAGGCGCAAATCCGGTAATGGAGAAGTTATCAGCATTCACGCCGGAGATTCCGGCCGTAAGTACGTCGAGCGTGCCGCCGGAATTGTTGCTGATTCTGAATGTATGCGAGCTGGTGCCACCAATCTCTACTTCGCCAAAATCGTATGATGTGTGCGGATTGATGGAGAAATCGGGCGTATCCGGCATTGTTCCGGCCTGGAGGTTATCAATGTCGAGGAAAACTTCGCCACTCGCCCATTCGGCCATAATTCCAAACAGCAAGGTTTCATTTTCGTAACCGGTAAGATCAACATCAATTTGCCGGTAATCCAGTCCGGTGATGTGATCCGCCGGATCGTAGGTCCAGATGGTATCGAATGTATCGCCAAAATCTGTGCTGATGACCGCTGTAAAGTTGATGCTTGTGGCATCACCGGGAGTTGGAGCTACCACGTAATCTTCAAAATTGACGATTCTGTAGTAGAACGACATTTCCGGCTCATCGCCAAGCTCTACAAAAGAGGTAGTGAACGAGGCTGACTGAAACGCGGCGCGATCATCGAATAATCTGGTAAAACGGTGGCTGTCATCAATACCGCCAAATGTTCTTACCTGAAATGTTCCGGTCCATCCATCAGGTATTTGCCGTGAGGCAACTGACTCGAAATCCTCAAAAAGGAAATCTGTGAAAATAGCATCCACGATATTTGCTGAAACCTGCACCGGATAGCTTGGGCGGTCAACATCGTTTGTTGCAAGAGAAAAAGAGGTGGAATAATAACCCGGTGTTAGTCCGGCTGAATTCAGTTCCACGGTAATGGTTCTGGTTTCTCCCGGGGGAACTGTTACGGGAAGTCCGCTTACGTTAAGCGTGCTTCCGGCCAGTCCGAGGCCTAAAGTAAGAGGCTCTCCGCCAATATTGCCGATCTCAAGCGTGCGGGTTGAGCTTCCGAGGTTGAAAACGGCGTCGAAATGCATCGTGGTCGTGGCAAAAATTCCGGCTCCGGCAGGCTGATAAATTTCCGGCCCCTGAATTAAATCGAGTAGCACGGCACACTGATCTTCCGCCTCATGCTGGAACGCGATATAGATATTCATGCCCTCATATGCAGACAAATCGACCGTATACTGGGTCCACTGATTCGGAAGGGTTGCAATGGTAAAAACATCATCTTTGAAGTCCTCTAAGTTTCTTCCGGTGGTGGAAACATAAAACGTTAGCGGATCGAAAAATCCGGCACAAATCGAACGGCTGTAAAACGTGAGCGTATTGTCGGATTCGGTGACCTGAAGCCTTGGCGTGATCAGCCAGTTATCGGCAACAAGCGGGCCGGTTTCCTGCAGCCAGGAAGCTGACTGAGCAATAAAATCGCCGCTGAACGCCCCTACAGACGGAGTATTTCTGAACCAGGATTGGCCGGTCTGATCCGTTTCCGGATGTCTGCTCCATCCCGCAGGAGGAAAGACGTTGTCTGAAAAATCTTCATCAAGCTGCAGCGATGAAGAATTCAGTGTGGTGTGTATATGCTCCTGATTTTGAAGGAGTACCGGAGCCCGGTTGTTCCAATCTTCAATTCGCTGGTCCGTAGCCGTATGATCATTTTTTTGAGCATGCAGAGGAGTTGTAAAAAGTAAAACACATATTAAAAGTATCCCTGAAACTACCCCTGGTGCTTTTTTAACTGTTGTATTCATAATCTTAATATTGGGTTTAGGTCGCTATTTCTAAGTCGAATCAGTAATAGCTGATATTTGTCCGTTCAGTTCTGATAAACTGCAAGTATTTGCCCCTCTCCGGGGATTGAGCCTCACTCTGTAAAAATGAATATCATGCTATATAAACGAACCGACTTTAAATAATCTGAAATACATAAAGAACATGAAGCTGTCTTGATAATCCAACCTTATTATTATAATATTAAAAATAGTTAACAGATCAAAGAGAAATTAGCGTTTAGGTAAAAGCAAATAACGACATCAAGGAAGGGGCAAGAGGGGTTCTATTTGTGGGAAAATTACTTTTTTGATCGTTTTAATGTGTGATTAGAAACGAACATTCATTTTTTTGTAGTAAAAGATAGAGCAGTTGTGAAAAGTCAGCCGTAAATACTTAAAAACCTTGAAGGGTATTTCTGAGAATTGAAGTAGATTTCGGTTTTCTTACACTCAAAATATTGCGACTTATGGAACGCGTTACAGGAATCGGGGGATTTTTCTTTAAGGCGGAAAATCCTGCAGAATTATCAGAATGGTATGAGAAGCATTTTGGCATAAACCGGGTGCCCAAAACGTATGAGGAGGAATCGTGGCAGCAGGAAGCCGGCCCGACCGTTTTCGACGCTTTTGATGATTCAAACGAATTCTTCGGTCGTTTCAACAAACCGTGGATCATCAACTTTCGGGTTAATGATCTTGATGCTATGGTCGCTCAGCTAAAAAATGCAGGTATTAAAATTGAGGTTGATCCCGAAACATATCCCAACGGGCGCTTTGCTTTTCTGGCTGACCCGGAAGGGAACCCGATTCAGCTTTGGGAAGCAGCCGGAATTGACGGTGATAAATAGTGATATAACGATATTGTATAAAGTAAGATCTTCATTCTTTATCCACATAGTTTACTTCATCAAAGCGTAAACTACGAATGCTTCAATGCCTGAATTCCGGTTTAATATGGGATACAATCCAATTCCGCTTTTCTAATCCCCCGCTTGAAAAAATCCCGAATCAGGGCTAAACTGTCGCATCAATCTTCCTAAACTAAATTCCGATGCCTGATAACGTTATACTGGAAAATTACGCCAAAAAGAAGCCGGAGATTCTGGCGGATACTGTTTCGAAAATCGGTGATGCCGCGCTGCAGCCGGCACGTTTGCTGATGGACTACGCGGTTGGCTCAGCTGCTTACGACGCGCCCGCGCTTATGCTGAAATTTTGTGAATGGCTCCGGGTTCATCCTCCGGTGCAGAGCGGAATCAGTGTGGAAAAGCTGATTGAGGCCGTCAGGGAAGAGTTTTTGCGTTACAAAGAGTTGTCTGAAAATAAGCCGCTGATTGCGATGCTGGAAGGCGCGGCCGATCACGTTTCTGTTTTTAAGGTTTCGGAGGAAAGTGAGCTAAATGGCGATGATGAAATGGTCGAACATGCTGATAAGCTCCTGGCGTTTTTACTCGATTATAACCGGAATGAAGCCGGATTTCTGGTGGATGAGCTTGCAATGGAAGGTACGCCGATCCCCGAAGTGTACTGCGAGGTGATTACGCCGGTGATGCGGGAAATTCGCAGGAAATGGTATCTGGGTCAGCTCAATTCCGGGCACGTTTACTTTATCGGAGCCGCGTTCGATCTGATCATCTCACAGCTTTATTCTTATTTGTTTGCGATGGATAAGAAAGATGAAAAAGTTGTGATCACCACCCTCAAGCCCGATCCGCTGGACTTTACCGCGCGGATGGTTTCGGATTTGTTCGAGCAGGCCAAATGGAAAACGAACTATCTCGGCGTGATCACCGATTACAAGCCTGCCGCCCCGGTTTTGCTTGAAGCAGATCCCGATCTGGTTATTCTTAACGCGCCGTTTCCGGTGAAGCCACAGGAGTGCCTTGGGCTGATCAAAGATTTGAAACAGGAACGTCCGGGTGTTAAAGTGATGATCTCCGGTGCAGTGGCGCACGCCGAACCGGATCTGTTTTTAGACAACGGAGCTGATGCTCTTTTCGAAACGCCCGATGCTGAGGTTACGGAAATAGCGTCGGGGCTGCTGAAGTCCTGATCAGGACAAATACAGTTGTCCCGAAAAACCGGTATTGGTTTAAACTGTCTTTGTTTTTCCGTCTGAATGCAAGACAAATATTATCAATTTCTTGTAGGGACAGGGCATGCCCTTCCCCTACAAGAATCTGAATTAATTTCAATACGGTTAACGTCATTTTGCCCAACAACAGGGCTGTAAATTTCACCATCAATAAATCAGAAACGCCCGATCGGGGAATCTCTTCTTTCAAGATCGTTAAGACCCGGCAGCATATTGAATATGCTGCGCATTTGCGTATCGGATATGGTAAGGGCGAACCGGAAAAACTTGAAATCGCCGAACGGATTCCACTCGAAACTCATGTTCCAGCAGTGCAGGTTTCGCGTGATGAAAAAGCGGGATGGCGTCAGCTCTTTTTCGATGAAATCGTAGCCCAGCGATGTTCCTACGTTCCAGCCTTTGGTAAGCCGTGCCTGGATATTTTCGACGTTCAGCACCGCCGATCGCTGTTCATTATTGAAATCTATAAACCGCCAGTTGTATGAAAAGCGTAACGAGGCCGACCACGGAACGCTGATGGGCTGCACCGGATCGTAATAAAATGCACGGTCAATTCCCCGGAACATGTGCTGGTCCCAGGGATCGTAAAATCTCGGGTAATATCCCGGGCCCGGCTCTATTCGCGGGCCGCCGCTTCCGCCGGATATTCGCGTACTTGCGTTAATCGTGTAAGAAGTCAGCCTCAGAATACCGTCGCCGTCATCCCATAAATACTGATCGATCCGCCGCCCGAGTGAATCTTGCGCGTAGGGACTAAACGTTGCATTGGCGTTAATCCGGATATTTTGGAGGATGTTTGAGGTCAGGCTCGTTGTGAGATCGCTCAGCCTGAACTGCTCGGCCGCGAAGTTGTAGCTGAGGTTGGCACGCAAATCATCAATCAGGCGGATGACGCGCTCATTTCGCTCGCCGGTGCTGTCGCGGGAAACCTGCTTGGTCTCGAAAATATTTGAGAGGCTGAACGAAACCACGCGCTGCTCGCCCGCGCTTGGACCGCCGAGAAGTCCCCGCTCAAAAATGGAATACTGCAACGTATTGCCAAGCGTATCACGTTCGGTTTCGCGGAAATATCCCCAGAAGTCGGTACTGAAGTCGGGCTGGTAGGAGAAGGAAACGCTGGGCCGCATCGTGTGCCGGAACCCCTGAAGACTTCCCACCTGCATGTTTGAAATTCCGTAAACCGTTGTGCTCATGCTCAGTGAGGTATTGAATGTGCGCGCCGCGGCAAATCCCGGCTCAATGCGGTCTTCAACCTGATTGGTTTCCTCGTTGAGTTCTTTTCGAACCGTTTCCGGATACCAGTACTCGTTGATCCGCGCGTTGGTGCTTACGTTCACATAATCGGATGTCGTAAGCTGCGCATTAATATCCGCCCGCTGATTAAATCCATAGCGGATATGTTCCAGGCTCCCGGTTGCCTCCCGGTGATCTGAGGCAGAAAAAAGTGCCTGCGTCCAGTTAATATCTGAAACGGGATTACCCTCGGCATCGAGCATCGGGCGAAACTCGAAACGGGAGTTAAACTGCCCGCTGTAGCCGATCGAAAGCGTTTCGTACCAGCGCTGATCACCAGGAGAACGGCGGCGCTCAAACGGATTAAATCGCTGGAAACTGTAATTCATGGTCGGACCCTGCAGTGAAACCACATCCGTGGCAAAGTTCTGGCTCTGCTGCATCGATAGTGAAAAGTTGTACAGGTTGGTCGGATGCCGGTAGTTATAGGAAACCCGTGATGAAGTCGTGGTCTCAGCGCGTTCGTCGATATCGTAGCTGTTCCGTACAAAGTAATCGCTCGTTCGCAGGTTGATGTTCGCTGTTCCTGATGCAAACGGAGAAAACGTATGCTGATGGTTAATCTGAATAGAGCTGTTGACTACTTTTGAAAAATCCGGATCAGTCGGCTCAAGGCCCTGTTCGCGCGAATATCCGATTCGCACAGAACCTCTGAAACGATCTCTGAGCGCGTAGTTTACGTCTGAATCCAGGAAATAGGTTCCCGAGGTGTAGAGGCTTCCGCGGAATGTCCCGGTCAGATAATCATTGAAATACTGGAACCAGCCAAATTCCTCCACGCCGAGCCCGCGGGCGCTCTGTTCACGAAGCACAAATCTGGGAGATAGTAAACCGCTCTGTTCCTCACGCAGCCCCGACGGAATGTACCCGAACGGGAAAATCATCGGATAGGGGATGTCAAGGATGTAAATCTGGGCGCGGGTAAAAAAGATCTCATCTTCATCCACCACCTTCATTCTGTTGGCGCGGATGTAGTAATGCGGATGATCCAGATCGCAGGTGGAGTATATCGCATCCTCAATAAAAATAACGTGCGGTGCCGGTGCCTTAACCTGCGTTCCGGTTACGTGGCCGTCATCCATCTTGATTCTTGCCACGTCGAATTTTCCTTTTTCTGTAACGTAATTGAAAAGGATTCGCCGGCTCCGTATTTCTTCTCCGTCGCGGGTGAGCGTGGGTTCAGAGAGCGTATCAACCGGAGCGAAATATTCTCCGCGTCGTTCAAGCCATTCGGTGAAAATAGGCGGGGCGTTCAGTTCTTCGAGCGGAAGTCGCCGTGCCTCGGCTTCAGCGGTATTCTGATCGAGCCGGAGCGTGATCTTTCCCGCAGTAAGCCGGCCGGAGGGATGTTCCACAGCTGCGTTTCCAAAGAGCGTGGCGATCCGTTCGCCAATCAGGGTGATTTTCAGAGAATCCCTTGCCGAAAAATTGACCGGATCGGTCAGCTGGCCGTCATCGCGCGGCTGGCGTTCCCGTTGCTGAGTTGTTTGTGTTCCGGGCAGCTGAAGATCGGGCGCCAGTGTATCTGGGAGAGCCGGCGTTTCGGCTGCGTCGAGCGTGTCGGGCAGTGCGGGTGTTTGCGGAGTTTCGAGCGTATCCGGCGGTGTCGGGGAAGATTCTTCCGTTTCGGGATCTTCCGGCGGATCAGTCGATTGTGCTGAAGCTGACAGCGGTACTAAAACCAGAAAAAACATCAGTAATGCCGGAAAAAACAGCGCTGCGGGAAGTCCTGAAACCGGACGCACCTCTGTACATGCGATTTGTCTCAGAAAATTCCGGTGCTGCAATACCATAAAAATGCGTAATGTTCCGGCAGTGAGTATCAGAGGTTTTCGAGTGCTAACACACCTGCGCCGAGCAGGGCCGACTCATTCCCGAGTTTTTCGGGGATAATTTCGAAATCAGCGTGAAACGGACCCATCAGTCTTGAGAGCGCGGCTTCCCGTGCAGGATCAAGAATCCATTTTCCCGATTTCGCCACGCCGCCGCTAACCACAATTTTACGGATATCGAGGGTGTGGATGTAATTTACCAGCGCGTAGCCGAGCATACGTCCGGCGTCGCTGAGAATATCTACTGCCAGCTGATTCCCCGCTTCCGCCGCAAGAGTGAGGTCAACGGGCTCAAGTGCGTCGAAATTATCCCGGAACCTGGTGTAAAGTTCGTTGTCCGGATGTTTTTTGATTTCATCGGCGGCGCGACGGCTCAGAAACCGCTGGCCAAGGTACGCTTCGACACCACCTTTGGCGCTTGAGTTCGAGCTGGGGCCGTTATAGTCGATAATCACGTGGCCAAGTTCACCGGCAGAACCGGTGGCACCGCGAAACAGCACATTATTATAGATAATGCCGCCGCCGACTCCGGTTCCCAGCGTAATCATGATAAAATGTTTGTAAGGCGCGCCGCTACCAAAGCGGGCTGAGCCGAGCGCCATCAGGTTGGCGTCATTTTCAAGAAGACAGGGGAGTCCGGTACGCTGCTGGATTTCTTCGGCAAGATGCACAACATCCCAGCCGGGTAAATTCGGTGGATTGCTGACGGTTTTCCGGTCAAGGCTGATCATGCCCGGAGCGCCAATTCCGATTCCGAACGGTTTCTCAGGCGACTCCTCCATCCTCTCCTTAACGGTTCGGGCGATCAGATCGAGCGTAGCCTCAAGGCCCGCCTCAGCATTGGTAGGCGTGGAATACTGCTGAATAATTCCGTTATGCTTATGAATAAGGGCGGATTTCAGATTGGTTCCACCCATATCAATCCCAATTGCGTACATCAGTAATTTCCTGCAATTTCATTAAAAATAAGAACCGGCAAGCAGATCAGCGTCGCTGCTGTCCGGAATTAATACATCCGGTGAAATATAAGAGTTATCCGCCCATGTTAAACAGGAAAAGGAAAGGCAATTTTTTAGTTCGCTTCGCTCGAATTATGAATTGTGAATTCTTGAATTGCTCAGACGAGAAAACCGTTTTTTGAATGAGGCAGCGATTATAGCATGTAAGACGTTCGTTACCTTTTGTGCGGACAAAAGGTAACCCAAAAGCCGCCGGCTGGGATAAAATGGCTAAACCTTCGCTACGTTGCGCTAAATAAAATCAATGCTCCGCTACCTCGGGCGCATATTTCCACGCTGGTCAGCGGTATGATTTTATTCTTAACGCTTCACTCCGCTACGGTTCTAAACGCCATTTATCCATAGGCCGGGTTTCTTCTTTTTTGGTAAAGCCTATAAAAATGGTTCAAAAAACATTATTCAGGCAGCATTTGTTTTCTGCTTTTTCCATCAATTCTGAATTCTGAATTTTTGAATTCTGAATTCTGAACTACTCTTGTACCTGATAGATAACCTCACCCTCGCGTCTCATACCATATTCTTCGCGGGCGATTCGTTCGAGGTAGGCGGCGTCGTTTTCGAGGGATTCAATGCGGGCTTCGAGGATGCGCGTTTCTTCCTGCATCCGTTCGATTTCCTGTTCCAGTCCGGCGCGTTCCTGATTCAGGGAATAGCGTGTCCAGAGGCTGTAGTTGTCAAAAAAGCCAAACCACAAAACGAGAAAACCTATCAAAACTCCGTAGAGATAGGATCGTTTCCAGCGCAGTGGATTCAGGATTTCGGTATTCATTATTATAGTGATGTGATTGAATTCGCCTAAATATAGGTCATTTCGGGGCAAAGATACAATTTGAGCATGTGAATCAGTTGCCCGGTTGCAGAGACACCATGCATGGCGTCTCTACTACAGGGCTGTCGCATTATTATTTTTGGGAACAGGATTTCTCGGATGAGTATTCCCGGTAAAAACTACCAGATACATGCCATCCCCATATTTTTCATCTTTCATCCCAAATTCCCGGATACACTTTACGAATTTATTCACCGTTTTATATTATGGAAGAGTATCTTATACAATCAGGTACGACATTTACTCAGATTACAGTATGAAAGTGAAGATTACAGGATATTTGATTCGAACGATTTCAGGGCTTTTACTGGCGGGCATGCTTTTTACGCAATCCGCTTATTCTTATGCTCCGTCTGATACTTCCACGGTTGAGTGGATGGAAGTCTATTTTAATATGCCGTCGGATCACAGCTACGCGATTGAGGGTAATGAAACCAAAGACAGCTGGGATTTGGTCGCCACGCTCACCGATTTAATTGACGAAGCGAAATACAGCGTCGATCTGGCTATTTATGATCTGGAAAACCATCTGGTCGGGGAAGCGCTGGTCAGAGCGAAAGAGCGGGGCGTTCGCGTTCGCGTGGTTACGGATTTGTACAACCGAACCGATAATCCACGGTTTGATGAGCCGATGTGGGATATGCTGCGCGA